>CAQLOA010000020.1:10460-10877 GCA_948829205.1 uncultured Eggerthellaceae bacterium | reverse complement strand
GACGATTATATTACCTATTCCATGTACCCGAAGGCGCGCAGCTGCGCCTCGTCGCTTCTCCAGTTCCTCTTCACCTTCACAGACAGCTCGAGGTACACCCTGGCTCCGAACATCGTCTCGAGCTCGGAACGGGCCTGGGACCCTATGCGCTTTATCGCGCGGCCGCCCTTGCCTATAAGCATGGCCTTCTGGCTGTCGCGCTCGGTGAGAACAGTGGCTTCGATGCGGTACAGCTGTTTCTTCCTCACGTACTCCATCGAGTCGACCTTCACGCCGACCGAATGGGGAACCTCGTCGCGGAACGAGCGCAGCACCTTCTCGCGCACCAACTCGGCGACCATCGACTCGTCGGTCTGGTCGGACAGCATGTCGGCCGGGAACCACCTGGGTCCTTCGGGAAGCAGGAACACGCATTCC
>CAQLOA010000020.1:6949-10450 GCA_948829205.1 uncultured Eggerthellaceae bacterium | reverse complement strand
CGACGAAGGCATCGACGTTGCGCCCCGTCTTCGCCGACAGCAGCACCATGGCGTCCCACTCGCCCAGCCGCTCGGCGGCCGCCCGCTGCGCCTCCACCTGCTCGGGCGTGGCGAGGTCGGCCTTGGACAGCACGCATATGCGCCTGGCCTTGCACTTCGCAACCTGCGCCGCCACCCATTCGTCCCCGCGCCCGATCGGCTGGGTGCAATCCACCAGCATCGCGACGACGTCCACGTCGTCGAGCGCCTTGGTCGCCGAGGCGTTGAGTTCCTCCCCGAGCACGTCCTTGGGCTTGTGCAGCCCCGGCGTGTCCACCAGAACGAGCTGGTAGCCCTCCCCGTTCAGCACGGCCCTGATCCGCTGGCGCGTGGTCTGGGAGGTCCGCGAGGTTATGGCGACCTTCGACCCGACCACCTTGTTCATCAGCGTGGACTTGCCGGCGTTCGGCCTCCCGACCAACGCTACGAAGCCGGAGCGGAAGCCCTCGTCGATGTCGCCGCCTGCGCCCCCCATGGGGTTTTCCGAGAAGTATGCGTCGAGGTCCATTGATTCCTCCGGACTATGCGCCGGCCAACGAGGCCAGGATGGACACGAGCGGCGGAACGTACACGATGGCGGCCACGACGAGCGACCCGATGGCCGCGACGAACACCGAGCCTGCCGCGCAATCCTTGGCCACCATGGCCAGACGGTTCCACTCGGGCGAGGCGAGGTCGACTATGGACTCGACGGCGGTGTTGAGCATCTCCAGCGAGAACACGGCGATTATGCAGATCACGACCGCCAGCCACGACGGCTGGGGGATCTGCAGGAGGAAGCCGAGCAGCACGGCAAGCGCCGCGAACACGGAATGTATCTTGAAGTTCCTCTGCGACAGGAAGGCCTGGCGCACTCCGCACGACGCGCACGAGAACGCGTCGGCCATCGAGAACTTGCTGTCGTCTCCGGCGTGCCGGACGAACTTGCGCGCCTCGCACGAATCCTTCGGCTGTTCGGGCATCACGCCTCCCTGCTTTCGCGCAGCCTGCGCAGTATGTCGTCCTGCAGCGGCTCCATCACCTCGGCGTCGGACGGTTCGATGTGGTCGTATCCGTTCAGGTGCAGCACGCCGTGGACGACGAGCATGTCCACCTCGTCGAGGAATTCGCAGCCCGCATCGGCTGCCTGGCGTGCGGCGACGTCAGGCGCTATGACGACGTCTCCGAGCTCGAACACGTCCCCCTCAGCCACGGGGAATCCGTCGTCGAGGTTGTCGCATTCGAAGGAAAGCACGTCGGTCGGGCCCTGCTTTCCGCGGTATTCCTCGTTGAGGGACACCATCTCGCCGTCGTCGACGAACGACACCGAGACCTCGGCGGCCTCGGGCACGTCGAGCGCGGCAAGCGCGAAGAGCGCCGTCTGGCGCACCCTTTCGAGGTCGAGCATGCCCTCGGCATGCGAGCAGGACACCAGGACGTTCATCGCGACCCCTCCTGGGCCTTTTCCTCGTAGGCGCGAATGATGCTTGCGACCAGGGGGTTCCTGACCACGTCGGAGCCCTTGAAGTCGCACATCGCTATGTCGTCGACGCCCTTCAGGACGTCGAGGGCCTGCACGAGGCCCGACACCTTGTACGGGAGGTCGGACTGCGAGAGGTCGCCGGTAACCACCATCTTCGATCCGAAGCCCAGCCGCGTGAGGAACATCTTCATCTGCTCAGGCGCAGTGTTCTGTGCCTCGTCGAGTATGACGAAGCTGTCGTTCAGCGTGCGCCCCCGCATGAACGCAAGCGGGGCGATTTCGATGGTGCCGCTTTCCAGAAGCTCGTTGGCGTGTTCGACGTCGACCATGTCGAACAGGGCGTCGTACAGGGGCCTGATGTAGGGGTCGACCTTCTCGGTGAGGGTGCCGGGCAGAAAGCCCAGGTTCTCGCCAGCCTCCAGGATGGGACGGGACAGCACGATGCGCCCGACTTCCTTGCGCCTGAGCGCGGCGATCGCCATGGCCATCGCCAGGTAGGTCTTCCCGGTGCCGGCGGGCCCGACGCCGAACGTCACCGTGTTCGACCTGATGGCGTCTACGTAGCGCTTCTGCCCGGGCGTCTTCGGGTGGATCGACTTCCCGCGGCACGAGAGCACGACGTCCTCGCGCAGCGACGGAGGGGCGAACTCGCGCCTCTTCCTCATGTCTATGGCGCGCCGGACGAAGAACTCGTCGACGACGTCGCCTGCCGACGCGCACTCGATCATGTCGTCGAGCACGAGCGAAAGCGACTCCACGTCAGGCGCCGGCCCATCGAGAAGGACCTGGTCGCCGCGCACCGTCATGCGCACGTCGTAGGAGGACCGAAGCAGCCTGACGTTTCCGTCGGCCTCGCCGAACAGGGCCGCCATGTCAACGTCGGGCGGTATGGATACAGCCAGCGACCTGCTGTTTTCCTTGTATTCCTGAGTCATAGGCAGATTGTATCACGCAACGCCTGCGCCGCTGCTACAGAGTGACCTCGACCAGGGCGCCTGGAACGGCCCCTGCGGGGGCGTGCACGTCGTGGTAACTTTCCGTAGTGCACCACGTCTCGTCCTCCACGACCGCGAGCTCGACGCTTCCGCGCCTGGAGGAAAGGTCGTCCTTGCGCAGCCGGGCCCCCAGCCCGCGCAGCGCCTCGGCCCTGCTCAGGCGGACGTCGCGCGGCAGCTGGTCGGCGCGGGCGGCCGCGGGCGTCCCTTCCCTCTCGGAGTACGGGAAGACGTGCATCTTGGAGAACCCGCACGATTCGCAGACCTCGAAGGTGCGCATGAAGTCCTCCTCCGTCTCGCCCGGGAACCCCGCGATGACGTCGGTGCTTATGGAGGCCGAAGGCATCAAGGTGCGCACCTTTCCGACGAGGCGGACGAAATCCTCGGCGTCGTAGTGCCGCCCCATCTCGCGAAGCACCTTCGACGACCCCGACTGCAGGGGCAGGTGGAAATGCCTGCAGATGCGGCCGTCCGACGAGGCGACGACGCGAAGGATGGCGTCGTCGAGGTTGTCTGGCTCGATGGAAGAAAGCCTGATCCGGCAATCGGGGCCCTTGTCCAGCAGAAGCGACAGCAAGCCGTCCAGGCGAAGGCCGTCGAAGTCGTACCTCCCCAGGTTTATGCCGGCCAACACTATCTCGGACGCGCCGAGCGACGCGGCCTCATGCGCGTCGTCCAGGACGGCCTGCGGGTTGGCGCTGGACTCGGGACCGCGCAGCTTGTGCACGATGCAGTACGCGCACTCGTTCGCGCAGCCGTCCTGCACCTTTATGCCCACCCTGGCCCGGCCAGGCGCAAGGAACGAGCGGGAGGCGTCGCATGAGGGCAGAAGCGCATCCCCCCGGTCGCAAGGGCTTCCAAAGGCGCCAAGCGACTGGACGGCGTCGGCGCGCACGGCTTCCTCGGCAAGGGAATCCAGGCGGTTGCCCAGGTCCCACTTGGCGACCACCTCGACCCTGTCGGACATCCCAGCATACACGGACGGGTCCTGCACCGCCGCGCACC
>CAQLOA010000020.1:0-6939 GCA_948829205.1 uncultured Eggerthellaceae bacterium | reverse complement strand
GGATTGGCGGCAAGCGACTGCCTGACGGCCTTGCGCGTCTTCTTCTCGGCGACGGCCGTGACGGTGCACGTGTTCACGACCACGATGTCTGCGTCGCTGGCGCAGGGGGCCATGCCGAACCCGGCCAGCTGGCGCTCGAACGCGTCGGACTCCACCCGGTTGACCTTGCATCCCAGGTTTACGACCTTGAACCTCAACGGGCGCGCCCTTCGGTTGGGCACGGGCCGCCTCCCATGCCGCCAAGCTCGTAGGAGGCCAGCGCACAGCCCACTATCCCGGCCGTCTCGGTACGCAATATGCTTGGTCCAAGCGACGCAACCGATGCCGCTTTGTTCGAAGCCAGGACCGCTTCGACCTCGGATTCGGAAAGCCCTCCCTCGGGTCCCACTATTAGGGCGACGTCTGCGTCGGGCGTGTCTTTGACGCGTTCGAGCGCACGCGCGATGGTGTCCTCGCAGGAGGCTTCCTCCCAGAACACGACGACCGCGTCGTAGCGGCCAAGGCCCTCGCATGCCTGCCGGAACGTATTCACGTCGGACACTTCGGGCACAAGCCCCCTGCCCGACTGCATGGCGGCGCTTCGCGCGATGGACGACCACCTGTCGCGCTTGCGGGCCGCCTTGGATGCGTCGAGGCGCACCACCGACCTGGACGAGGCGAACGGAACGAACGCGCACGCCCCCACCTCGGTGGCGTGGCGCACGACGGTCTCCATCTTGTCGCCCTTGGCCAGGGCCTGGTAAAGGGTTATGCGGAAAGGGGGTTCCGGGCATCCCAGGCGCGACGCCACGGACGCCACCAGCGGATTGCCCGTGCTTTCGACCCTGCATTCGAAGTAATCCCCCGACGCGTCGACCACAGCGATGTGCTCGCCGGGCGAAAGGCGCAGGACGCGGGCGTGCCGCAGGTCCTCGTCGGAGAGACGGAGCTCGAACGTGCTCCCCTCCTCCGCCGAGAGGACCTGTTCGTCGAGAAAGAAACGGTGCAGGCTCATATGCGGGGCCTAGTTGAAGGCGTCGCGGATCTTCTCGAGCGGGGACTTCTTCTGGGACACGGCCTCGCCCATCTCGGAGGCGAGCTCCTCGAGGAGCTCGCGCTCGCGCTTCGAGAGCTTCTTGGGGATGCGCACGTCGACGTGAACGAACAGGTCGCCCCTGGAGTCGCTCCCGAGCCTGGGAAGGCCATGGCCCTTCATGCGGACCACGTCGCCGGCCTGCGTCCCTGCGGGCACCTTCACCTTCACGGACTCGTCCTCCATGATGCCGTCTACTTCGAGCTCGGCCCCCAGCGCCGCCTGCACCATGGGAACCGTGATGGCCGCGTGCAGGTTGTTGCCGTCGCGCTCGAAGTTCTCGTGCGGCTTGACCCGCACGGTGACGATCAGGTCGCCGGCGGAGGCGCCCTGCATGCCCGCCTCCCCGAAGCCCGACACCTTGAGCTGCTGTCCGTCGCGGATGCCGGCCGGGATCTCCACCGACACGCGCTGGCGGTCGGGGACGCGACCTTGGCCTTCGCATTCCTCGCAGGCACCCTCTATGACGCTTCCGGTTCCATGGCACGCGCCGCACGTGGTGGACGACTGCATGTCGCCCAGGAAGGTGCGCTGCACCGTGACCACGCGGCCGCTTCCGCCGCATTCCTGGCACTGCACCTCGTGGCCGTCCTCGCCGAGGCCCGTGCCGTCGCAGTCCGGGCACGGCGCCAGGCGGTCGTAAACGACCTCGCGCTTCGTGCCCGACGCGACCTGCTCCAGCGTCACGTCGATGCCGATGCCCATGTCGCGGCCTTCCTTGCTGACGGTGCGGCCGCCTCGGGCGCCTCCGCCGAAGAAGGTGGAGAATATGTCGCCCATCCCGCCGAACCCTCCGAAGATGTCCTCGAAGTCGACGTAGCCGGGGCCGCCCTGCGACCCGGCGCCTGGGATGGTGCCGAACCTGTCGTACTGCGCGCGCTTGTTCGCGTCGGACAGCACGTCGTAGGCCTCGTTGAGCTCCTTGAACTCGTCCTCGGCCGTGGGAGAGTCGTTCACGTCCGGGTGCAGCTCGCGCGCCTTGTGGCGGAACGCCTTCTTTATCTCGGCGTCGCTGGCGTTCCTGTCGACGCCCAGGATCTCGTAAAGGTCTTTGGTTGTTGATGGCATCTTTTCCCCTGTTTCCCCGATTATTCCATGTTGAGTATGCTCTGGGCGGCACGCACCGCCCCTATCACGTTGCCGTAGTCCATGCGCCTGGGGCCGATGACCGCCACCACGCCACGCGAGTCGCCGTAGCCGTACACGCCGGCCACCACCGACACGCACACGAGGCTGGAGTCCTCGTTCTCGCGCCCTATTCGCACCGCGAAGCCGTCCGTGGCCGAGGACGCCTCATCGAACGCCTTGAAGTAGACCGTGTCGTCCTCGAGGATCTCCATGAGCGGAAGGAGCGACGACGACTCCTGGAACTCCGGCTTGCGCATGAGCGAGCTCAAGCCCAGGCGCTCCTTCTTCGCGAGCGAGACCTCCGAAGGCGCGCCGTCCGCGTCCATGCACCCGACGATGGAAAGGCAGTCGGTCAGGCGCGCAAGCTCCTCGGACACCTGGCGCATCAGCCCGTCGAGCGCGTCCGCGCTGGCCCGCATGCGGGCGGCCATGTCGTCGCGCACGTTGCTCTGATACGCCTCGGAGGCCAGAAGGTCGTCGACGAACTCGCGGTAGCCCGCATCGGTCGGTATGCGTCCGGCCGAGGTGTGCGGCTGCGTTATGTAGCCGGCCTCCTCGAGCGCCGAAAGCTCGTTCCGCACCGTTGCGGAGCTGACGCCCAGGTGGTACTGCTCGGCTATCGTCTTCGAGCCGACGGGCATCGCATGGGACACGTACTCCTCTATGAGCGCGCGAAGTATCCTCTGCCTGCGGTCTGAAAGCATCCGTCCTCCTGTTCTCTTCGCACCTATTTTAGCAACCTCGGGCCAAGAGTGCTAACGAGACGCGAATGCCTGTGTTGATTGCGTGAGGAAGCCTTGCCTCAGTGAAAGCAGACGTACATCCTGTCCGGGTCAGGCTCCTGCTTCGATCCACCAAACGCGGTCCCCACGACGTCGAGCTCGTCCACGAGGAAGCCAAGCCATTCCGCCACCTCGCGCGCAGGAAGGTCCAGCCTCCCCCGCGAACAGGATCGCCGGCACCAGCAGCCTGCGGCTCCTCTCCTTTTTGGGCACCCCCTCCGGCTCTCGGGCGACGAGCCTCATGGCGTAGGGCACGGGCGCGTCCTTTGGCTGCGAGACCGACACCTCCACGAGGCCTCCGGGCGAGTCCGCGTACAGGCCTACGGTGACGAAGCGCCTGACGGGGATGGTCCTTGCCGGCACCGCCTCCAGCGCGCGGCGCGCCTCGGGCAGCCTGTAGAGGCGGACGGGCCGAAGCGCGAGGGAACCTCCATGGCGGCCACGCCCTCCATGAGCGCGGCGACGGCGCGCTCGGTCTCGTAGGAGCAGCGCGACCACTCGGTCCCCAGCATGCTGGGCATGACGACGGCGAAGGTCTTCTTGCGGTCGGACATGGGCTCCTCCTACGGCAGCGCGAGCGAGACCACGACGGACGCCAGGGAAAGCAGGGAACACGCGAGGCCCGCGCTCGCGACCACGGTGGCGACCACGTAGGACGCGCCCTTCTCGGGACGCTTCACGTACTGGCTGAACCTGATGTTTTTGTTCTACAGGTAGCCAAAGATGATGCCACCTGCGAAGTAGTTGGCGAACGAGATGTCGTCGCTGCGCCTCAGCACGGGGTCGTCCGTGAAGTACGACGGGTAGAAGACGGCGGCGTACACGAGCATGACGACCAGCTGCGCGACGCCGGCGAGGAGCCCTCCCATGTCGTGGGACAGCTCCCCGGGGCCTAACGCCAGCGAGTAGAGCGACCCCACGGCGAGGGCGACGAGGCTCCACAGCGCGAAGAAGCAGACGACCCCGATCGCTCCGGAGGCGAGCGACGGGTTCCAATACTTCACGACGGGCATACTTTCTATGGACATAAGTCGGGCAGAGACCGTTTCCGCTTGCGTCCTATTGGTCGAACTATTGTTTCTTTCCATGAGGTCTCTACTTTCTGCCTTGGTTGATTGAGGTCAAAGGACGTTACGTAGGTCATAACTATGGCTCGGACCTGACTTTTGCCACGATAACAACAGGCTTCCTGCATTCAATATGCCACTCGAAAAAGATGTGGATGGTCGGGACGAGATGCTTTCTCAGCGATCCATCATTGGAGGAAGCCGTTCCGGGGTATTAACGCCCTCGGACTCAAGAAACCCCTTCGTGACGACCATGTCTGAATTTTTGATCTTCTCTATCACTTGCGGAAACCTAGCTTCACTCTCACGGACATGGCATTCATCCGGCTGATAGGTGTAGACGGGGACGATCTCCGTAACGGGCCATTCGTGGGCTGCAAACGGAAAACCTTCGAGAGTGGAAATCACCCCGTCTGTGATAAAGATTTGGAAACCGACAACAGAGTCACCCGTAATGTCGTTACCGACCATGTCGGTAAATACGGAGTATTGAAGGTTTTCGTTCATGATCCGCAACCTGTCGTCGACGGTGTAATTAACGTAGAACCCGTATCCGTTGAAATCGACCTCGACATCGACCAAATGGTCGTACTGCTCGCGCAAAGCGCGAAGGAAGTTGTTGTCCCCGACCAAAAGCATCGGCGTTATGATCTGCGCCAACCGAGCGATGTCGCCTGTGAATACGCGCATGGTCATCCCTCCTCCGGAACGAAGGCGGTCGAAACCCGAACGACGCCTTCGACAACCTTGTATCTTACACTCAGGTCATGCCCATTTACTGAAATCTCTGTTTCAACAGCTTTTCCAATTATTTTATTTTCGTTGGCATGCTTTACGGCTTCTGCCTCGATAGCTCGAAACGCCTTCTCCTCATCGCCTCCAAATGATTCAAGCAGGGGGTCAAGCTTATGCTTTTTGTTCGCGAATATATGGTTCAAGTCATTTGATATCACCTTCTCTACTGGTTTGTACGACTTCGTTGCCGTCTTAGCGCCTGCGCCCAGCATTAATTTGCCACTGGCCTTGACGGTGAAGTTCTCCCCTATCCTGAACACGGAGGAGCCGCCGGGGACCACTTCGAGCAGCGAGTAGATGCCGTACAGCACGGTGTTCTGCACGTCGCCCTCCGCCACGTACCCGCACCAGTCCGCGAGGGTCGGGGCGACGGGCAGGTACCAGTAGTCCTGGGCGAAGGAGTGCAGGCTGGCGGCCGTCTCCTTCAGGTGCTCGTTGTCGCCGCAGTAGTACTGCTGTATCTGGGTCCTGTATATCCGTGCCACCTTCTGGGAGTAGGCCTGCCGGCTGCTCCAGCCGTAGCGCGCCTCTATCCGGTCCGCAGCCTCCCCGATGAGCTTCACGGTGTTGGCCCATGCCGCCTTCCTGGCGCCGTAGGCGGTCGTGTGCATCTGCAGCGCGCCGGAGAGCATGCTGAAGTCCCTGTATATCTGCGACACGTTCGCCTGTCCGGACTTCGCGTTGGCGTCCCAGGACGTGAGCTTCTTCTTCGGCTTGATGCCGCGAAGGTTGACGCTGATCGCCTTGCCCTTGGAAAGACGCACGGAACTGCTCGCGTGCCCCGTGGGGTCGGTAAAGTTCACGGGGTCGGACTCGCAGTAGAGGTAGCGGTTGAGCGAGAGCGGGTCGGAGAGCGCCCCGAGGATCGTGTCCGCCACCCCGAAGCGGCCGGAGGAGGCGTCGTAGCGCCGGGCGTGCATGTCCACGAGGCCGGTGGCCGCGTCCTGGCGCTCGGAGTTGTAGCCGAAGAAGGGGTGCTCGGATGGGTCCGATCCCGCGGCGAGGGCCCCCTGCGCGGTGTACGCGCGCCAGTGAGGGCCGACAGGCGCGAGCTTCCGTAGGCGTAGGCTCGCGAGCCGTCCCTTGTGGATGCGGAGGCAGCCACCTGGGGAACCTCGAAGACGGTCGCGTTCGTGTAGGACGCGACGTCGTAGGCCTCGTCGGTGGCGGAAAGGCTGGGCGCGTCCGCAGCGAGCCCTCCAGCGTCGAGCAGCAGGCGCGGCACGCTGTCAGGTACGTACGCGCCGCCCATGCCGAAGAGCTCGCGGGCCACGCGCACGGCGATCGGCGAGGCCTCGCAGGCGACGGCGGGGTTCACGGCGCACGAGAGCGTGCCCGCCATGGACGCCATGACATGAACTGCGACGTACCTAAAATGGATGTAAGACCTTAGGCCACTTCGAGAGCAATCACTACGAAACGTTTGTCTCTACGGTTGCATGCTGCATCAATGCCTGCATCGAGGCGAAGACTATGCGGGCATATCGGCGGAAATCAGGTTGGGCTGCAAACTGAGGCGAGCTTTCCCTTCCTCCAGGAATTCCCTGCAGACGCCCTTCATGTATTCGTCCACCTCAAGGCCTGTGGCCTTTCCCGACCATGAGTTGTAATAGGAGAGTTTCGAGCCTATGGCGATTCCGTTGAAGTCGTCGTAAACCTCGAACAATGCCTTGGATGGGCTCTCTATGCGGTCCCAATTCTTATATATCCATCCTATCGCCGCATAGAAAAGCTTCTCTCTTGAGCCTTCCCAGACCTCAATGGGCGTATTTTTCACTTGCTTCAAAACGAGCGCGTCTACCGCAAACCAGTCAGGGTTGTCTTCGTACCCTTCCAGAGCGAGCGCTTGGACAAAGTCGGAAGACCCCTCGCCGAGCACATCCTTCGCGTATTCGAGTATGCACCTTTCCTCAAGGTATCCCGAAACGACCGAAAGGAAAACGGTCGGGAAATCAAGCGGGATGGCTTCCCGCAATTCGCGCAGCGAGAATTCGATCCCAAGATAATCACCCGGGATGTCCATCTCAAATCCGATTTCTATCAAAGTCCTCCTGATGGTATCCCTCAATTCGGAGTCCATAACAGCCCCTAATCC
>CAQLOA010000019.1:7107-14670 GCA_948829205.1 uncultured Eggerthellaceae bacterium | reverse complement strand
CCCCATTGGACTTGCAGACTTCCAGAACACCCATGTCCTCACATCGCTTCCAAGCAAACGGTTGAATTACGGAACGGTCCAGCAGTAAACGAAACCGATTATACAAAAGGCGCCCCTGCTGCTTCGCTGTACGGTGGCATCGTATTCGTTCAAGGAGCCAAGCGGCTTCGCAAGAAGGGCGCGTCCCTGGCGTGCTTGAGAGGACGCATAGGCTATCATTGCATGCAGGGAAGTTCCAGGGAAACAGGAGCAGCAAATGGTAAAGGACCTTGTACGCGACGAGAAGATTCTGTCCACCCCATGCGAGCCGGCGACGGCGGAAGACGCCCAGCTGGCCGAGGACCTTGCAGACACGCTCGAGTCGCTCGACGAGGTGGCCTGCCTGGCCGCCAACCAGATCGGCGTCACGAAGCAGGTCGTGGCGTTCCTGGACGACAAGAACAACGTTCGTGTCATGTTCAACCCGAAGCTGCTCCGCGCCCTCTATCCGATAAAGACGGAAGAGGAGTGCATGACGCTGGACTACCCCAGCAGGGTAACGCGCTACGGGAAGATCAACGTCGCCTACGACGAGCTTAAGGACGGAGAGCTGGTAAGCCGCAAGCGCGACTACCAGGGGAACACGGCCCAGGCCATACAGCACGTGATCGACCACTGCAAAGGTAAGCTCGTCTAAAGGCGCACCGAATAGGCCGCATGCAGGACACGAGGTAACGGAGCAGCCCATGAGAGCCATAAAGGCAACAGCAACCATAGCCGCCGCGGCGCTGCTCGCGTTCATGTTGTGCGCAGCCTGCGGGTGCCAGCCCTCGAGCGAGGACGTCATCCGCAAGACCGTCGAAGAGAAGTTCGACGCGTACAAGGCCTTGGACGACGCAGTGCTTTCCAACATCGCATCCAAGGCCGAGCAGGACGGCCTGGGCGAACTCGGGATATCCGGGCAGGACTACGCCAGCGCCGTGCTGAACGGCTTCGACTACAGCATCGACGACGTGACCGTGGACGAACAGGCCGCCACCGTGTCGATGACCATCGTGTCGAAGAGCAGGACCGACTTCTACAACAAGCTTAACGAGGCCGTGTCTGCGTTCATGGCGAACCCCGACACCGAATCCATGTCATCCGAAGAGAAGGACGCGCAGGTGGGGTCGATAACCATGCAGGCATTCGAGCAGACCGAGACCGTCAGCGAGAACGTGCAGCTGCAGTTCCAGCTGCAGGGAAACACCTGGGTGTCCGTGAACTCCAACGAGGTGTTGGGCAGCCTCGACAGCTTCGCGTTCCCCGAATAGCGCGCTAGCGGTGCAATCAGCCGTGGCGGGCGCTGCGCCTGTGCCTGCGCACGCGCAGGAACGACCCAGGCTGCACCTCAAACGGCGAGTCCAGCATGTAAAGGTCGCAGGCCCGGTTCGCCACCGCGACGGGCTCTGCAGCTTCCGAGCCTTCGGGCAGCCACCTCAGATTGCGCACCGCAAGCCCACGCACGGCGGCATGCGGCGAAAGCACCTCCAGCGCCTCTCCCTCTTCGAACCGGTTGCGGCATTTCGCCACAAGGCGGAACAGGCCGCCTCCCTCCCCCTCGCATTCGACGACGTCGGCCACATGCATGGTCTCCTGCTCGTAGCCGTCGTAGTCGCAGGCCTGCCCGGGGTCGCCGAAGTAGAACCCGGTGCCGTATGGACGGTGCGACACGGCGTCAAGCTCGGGCCTGACCTCCGCCGCAGGCTCCCCGTCCAGCACGCGCCGGTAGACCCCTACCACGGTCGCCACGTAGAACGCCTTCTTGTTCCGCCCCTCGACCTTCACGGAGTCGACCCCGGCGTCGCGCAAGGCGTCCAGGTGCTCCACCATGCACAGGTCCTTCGCGTTCATGATGAACGTGGAGCCGGCGTCCTCGTCGATCGGGAAGTGCTCGCCCGGGCGCTTCTCCTCCTCCAGCGAGTAGTTCCACCTGCACGGCTGCGTGCACTCGCCCTTGTTGCCCGAACGCCCCGTGAGGTACGAGCTTATAAGGCAGCGTCCCGACACGGCCATGCATTGCGCCCCGTGGACGAAGGCCTCGAGCTGCAGGTCGTCGGGGATGCCCTCGCGCATGTTGGCGATGTCTCCGAGCGTCATCTCGCGGGCGCACACGATGCGCGACGCCCCCAGCGAATGCCACATCTTCGCCGCCTCGGAATTCGCCACCGATGCCTGCGTGCTTACGTGCAGCGCGCAGCGAGGCGCGTGCTTGCGGGCAAGCGCGAAGGCCCCAAGGTCGCCCACGATGAGCGCGTCGGCCCCTGACGCGTCCACGGACTCAAGGTACGGCGGAAGCTGGGCCAGGTCGTCCTGGGACATCATCACGTTGCAGGTGACGTACACCCTGGCGCCACGGGAATGGGCGGCGCGGACGGCATCGGGCAGCTGGGACATCGCGAAGTTCGCGGCGCGCGCACGCATGCCGAACCTCTCAGCCGCCAGGTACACCGCGTCGGCGCCGAACGAAAGCGCCGCATGCAACTGCTCGAACCCGCCCGCCGGCGCCAAAAGCTCCAAGTTCACACCGTCCTTTTCCGTCGTATACTTAGGAGTCACATGATAGAGCACACGAGCGAAGGTGGCCTCATGGCAAAGACTATCGACCCGGTTTTCACGCCCGAGACGCTGAGGGTTCCCGAGCTCATCTCGCAGATACTCAACGACGACGCCAGCTCCAAGCCGTCGCTTCAGCTGGCGGGATGCGTCGACAAGGACCCGAAGACTGCGGCCATCATACTTGCAGGGGGCACCGGCGAGCGGTTCGGGCGAGAGGGCGGCAAGCAGCTGGTCGAGATAGCCGGCAAGCCCATCCTCACCTGGTCGGCCGAGGCGTTCGACGCCGTCGGCGACATCGGGCTGATCGTCATCGTCTGCCCCGAAGACCGGCAAGACGAGTACCTGAAGCGTGCGATAGACCCCTTCCCGTTCGCCACTCCGGTGGTGCTGGCCCCGTCGGGGTCCATCCGGCAGGAATCGGCATACCTGGGGCTCGAGGCGGTGCCCGACGACTTCGAGTTCGTCGTCATACACGACGGGGCGCGGCCTTTGGTCACCCCCGAGTTGATCCTGCACACCATAAACACGGTGAAGGGGAACATCGACGCCGACGGCGCCGTGGTGGCGCATCCGGCCATAGACACGCTGAAAGTGGTAGAGGACGGCGCCATAGCCGGCACGCCCGACCGCCGCGTGTTCTGGAACGCGCAGACCCCGCAGGTGTTCCGCTCGGGAATCTACCGCCGCGCCCAGGCCTCGGCCATGGCCGACGGCTTCGTAGGAACCGATGATTCGTCGCTGATAGAGCGCCTCGGCGGCCGCGTGCTGGTGGTGGAGGGAAAGCGCGACAACATCAAGCTCACCGTTCCCGAAGACTACACGCTGCTGGCCTCGGCGGTGAGGCAGATGTTCGACGACGATCTGGCCTAAGGAAGGCTCACGTCATGGCAACCGACCCGAAAGCGCCGCAGATGCGCTGCGGCATAGGCATGGACGTCCACGCGTTCGCGGCGCCCGAAGAGGGGCGTCCCCTGATGATCGGGGGCGTGCACGTGCCATACGGGCGCGGCCTTGCGGGACACTCCGACGCTGACGTGCTTGCCCATGCGGTGGCCGATGCGATACTCGGCGCGGCCCGCGTCGGCGACATCGGCAAGCTGTTCCCCGACACCGACCCGGCGTTCGAGGGCGCGGACTCGATGGTGCTGCTGAAGGCGGCGGCCCAGGCCGTGCGCGACGCAGGGTTCGAAGTCGAGGACGTCGACTCGGTGGTGGCCGCGCAGGCTCCCAAGCTCTCGCCCTACCGCGACGAAATGCGCGCAAACCTTGCAAACGCTTTGGACGTTGGGATCGAAAACGTGGGCGTGAAGGCCACGACCACCGAGCATCTGGGGTTCGAAGGCCGCGGGGAAGGCATCACCGCCTACGCAACCTGCCTGCTTTCCCGCCAGTGACGAATACCATGTTCCGGGACCCCGAAGGGGTGGATGCGAGGTAAGCCAAAGGAGCCGAGAAATCCACTCTGGCCCGCAGGGGCAGAGTTAGTTCGAGGCGACGACGCGTCGAGCGTAACCCCTTCGGAATCCCGGAACATGACCCGTCGCGCGCTAGCTCACGCGCGAAGTAAGCTCCGGGTGGATGGACATGCTCTGGAAGCGCGACTCCATGTATGCGTTGTCGAAGTGGTCCGCGAAGAACTGCATGACGGCCACTTCGCCGGTGTCGCTTCCTGCGAGGCGCAAATACCAGCAGTCCAGCGCCATCAACGTCATCACGCCGTCGAAGATGACGAACGCGGCGCACGCGGTGGTGATCGTGTAGCGCCACTTCCATGGGATCATGTTGATGACCTTGGCCACCCAAGGAAGCAGCACCTTTATCCACATCGCGCCGAGGAATCCCCACATGCACATGAACATGAAGTCGGTGCGGCCGTTGATGTTGAGGAACCGGCCCGTGTAGTCCCAGGCCACCGACCCGAAGGCGAACTCCAGAAACCAGCTGACCGCATACTCGAAGGCCCCGCCTAGCAGGGCGCTCACGAGGAACACCACCAGCACGTTGGCCCGGTAGAACCGGTTCAGCACCAGCGTCAGAAGCACGGCGCCGAAGCCGTAGATGGGCGAGAACGGCCCCCACAGCATCCCGGCGCGGATCTGGAACTCGCCCGGCACCTCGATCATGTAGTGGTAAACCGTCTCGACCGCGTCGCCCACCACCATGCCCACCGTGAATATCCAGAACAGGTTGAAGAAGTTGACGGCGACGAGCCCCTTGCCCGACCTGTCCATGCCAAGCGTGCCCTCGCGGGCCTCGTCGCGGACCTCCATGTCGCGCAGCTTGCGCTGAAGCCTGCGCTCGTCTGCAAGCGCAGGGTCGGCCAGGTCGAACATCACCGCGTTGATGCCGGCTATGGCCAGCGTAGCGAAGAAGGTCAGGCTAACGCCGTCGAGCATCAGGCTGCATAGGGCACAGCCGCAGAGCAGCAGGCTCACGATCTCGGACGTCAGGTGCGCGCCTCGCACCTTCCCCATCACCAGGCGCACGCCCACGGCGATCGCCATCACCGACACGACGCCGATGAGCACGACGTTCACCACGTAGATCGCCAGCGCGCTCGCCGGCTGGTCGAAGACGGCCCCGTTGTAGAAGTGGAAGCCCGTGACTGCGAGCATGTACACGACGACAAGGGCCGTCGCCGCGCCCAGAAGTATCCCGGCTATGCCGAAGACCATGAAACGCTTGCGGAAACGCCCCTCTTCGCAGCCGTCGCCGCCGGAGATCCCCACCTCGAGAACGCTTGACGACATGCCGCTAGCGGTCCTTGCCCGTACGCCGGCGCATTATCTCGGCGCGGCGCTCGCGCTCGGCGCGAATCTCGCTGGGAAGCGGCCGTGCCGGCGGCTCTTCCACTTCCTCGAGTATCTCGTCGTCGTCGATGCCTGCGTCCGCCGGGTCCATCAGCTCGAGGAAGGTGGGACGGTCGGGCGCCTGCCCTTCGCCGTCGTGGGCGCCGTCGCGGTACGCCGGCCGGTGCTCGCCCGCAGGCGCATGCCCATGCGCGCCGACGTTCTCGGCCAAGCCCGCGCCCTGTTCCTGCGCATAGCGCCCGACGCCGCGCGCCAGGTCGCGCCTGATGCGGAAGTACTCCCACACCAGCAGCACGAACAGGATGCTCTCGATGATGACGTAGCTGAGCACGGCGCCTTCCAGCTCGGCGTAATGCACCAGCAGGTAGGGAATGAACAGCGAGAACCCGAACGTGACCAGATACAGCACCGTCACATCCTTCTGGCGCCGCATTATGGTGATCACCTGGTAGATGAAGTCGATGGCCGCCGTGATGCCGCCGGTTATCAGCATGAGGAACAGCAGGCCCCTGAACTGCTTGAAGTCGATGCCGTACAGGAAGCTCATCACCGGGATGCCGATCCATGCCATGATTCCGCAGGCGATGGCCGTGATCACCGCTATCACCGCGAAGATGCCCACCAGCAGCATGTTGAACTTCATGCGCTTCGACGCGTCCTGCCAGACGCCGGCCATGCGCAGCAGGAGCGGCTTGTACACCAGCTGCGACGCGATGAGGATCATCTGCGCGGGGAAGTAGATGGCGTTGTAGTAGAGCTGGTTGTCGTAGGGAAGCGCGCCTTCCATGACGAACTTCGGCATGTTCTCGATGACGTTGAACAGGAACAGCGCCAGGAACAGCGGCGCGCACACCTTGAACAGCTCGAGGAAGCTGGGGAACGAGAACGGGCTGGAAGGCGGGGCCTCCATTAGCGTGAGCGGCCAGGTGAACACGACGAATGTTGCCGCGGCCACTATTGCCATGGCGTAACAGGCTACGACCGCGTTGTGGCTTATCAGCAGCGCGACCGAGAACACTACGAGCGCGGCGACCGAGCGCAGCGTCTGCGAGATTCCCGCCAGGTACAGCTTGTCCACCTGCTGCAGGCGCCCTTCGTACACGTCGGCCAAGGCGTCTATGAACTTGTATAGGATCACCGCCATGGAGATGTTGAACATCTCGTCGCTGTAGCCGCGAATCGAGCAATACACCCAGCCCACGAGCAGCATCAGGATGCATGTGACCCACCGGTTGGCCTGGTAGTCCTTGAACGAATGCTCCATCTTGGTGTCGGAGACCTGATAGGTGCGCACGCCGAAGTTGCCCACGAACATGAGCAGCAGCCCCACGACGAACGCCATGGATATCATGCCGGCCTGTTCGACGCCGACCAGCTGCGTGGACACCATGGTGACCACGGGGAACACCATGGCCCAGGCGCCGCTTCCGATGGAGTTCCACACGAAGTCGCGCGTGGTGCGATGCGGCGCGTAAATGGCCTCGGCTTCGGACAGCCCTTCGCCCTTCATGGCGCCCACGACGCGGTCGAACCATTGGTTCACCACGCGGGCGATGAAGTTCTGCTTGTGGGGGCGCGGCTCGGGCTTCTGCCCCGAGCCGTCCGCAGAGCGCCGCGCATACCTTGCCGGAACCGCACGCCTTTCGGCGCGCCCAGACCCGTTGCCAGGGTCGGCATGGGCGCCCCCTAGGCGGCGTCGCGGGTTGTTCTTGTTTCCGTTGGCTTCGTTCTCAGGCCTGTCGTTTATGTCGCTTATGCGGCGGTTCAACTTTCCTTTTGAGCCCTTCATGGTGTCTTTTTTGTGTGTTTCATACTATAATTTGGAGAACTGCATGTCTTGCTGCGAATTGTAAATGCAACAGAAAAGTAATAGTAACACGCAAGAGAACGGAGCGGTTGTGCTGGGAACGAGGGAGGTAGCTCTCCCCTCTTTCTGCTGACTTCAAACACCAGAAACCATGCCTTACGGTCCGCAAAACACATCGGCTCCGAACCAACAGCCACCTCGCCAGGGACAGCCGGCTGCCCCTTATAGGCCAGGAGGTCCTTCCGGGGTTCAAAACCCTTCCCAGTCGGGACGCATCCCGATGCCCTCTCCTTCCCAATCAGGGCAAATCGGCCCCGTACCGGGCCCTTCCCAGTCGGGGCAGATTCCTGCAGTCACGCAACCGTACAA
>CAQLOA010000019.1:0-7097 GCA_948829205.1 uncultured Eggerthellaceae bacterium | reverse complement strand
CAGGTGCCGCAGCAGCCCTATCAGGTGGTGCAGCCCACGGCCCAGCTTCCCATGATGCCCGCGCAGCCCGTCGGGCAGGTGACGGGCTCACGCACGCCGACGCAGCGTCAGCAAGGCGGCCATAGCAACCTTCTGCGCGTAGGGGTCATCGCGGCCATCGTCGCCATCCTGCTGCTCGGGGCAACCCTCGTGCTGGTGATATTCAAGCCGTTCGGGCTCTTCGAGGAACAGCTGCAGGTCGACCGGCCGTCGACTGCGGCCGTCGAGGAGGCCTTCGACGACGCCACGATCCCCGAACCCGACCTCTCCACCTTCGCCTACGTCGACGACAGCGGCCTCGACCTCGGAGACATAACGGGCTACAGGGCCGGCGAAGTCCAGTACAGCAAGTCGAACGGATCGACCGAGGCCTATTGCGAGGCCACGGCGGAAGCCTCCTACGAGAACGACTCGCTTTCCGTCACGCAGCCGCTGACCATGCGCATGGACTACGACAAGCAGGCCAAGGAGTGGAAGGCCGGAAGCGTCCGCCAGGGCTCCGTCTCGGCAAAGCCCGAAGGGCCGGCCGACATCGACGCCATCACCGAGAACTTCCTGAACATACTGAAGACGTACGACGCCAAGGTGGCCGAAATGTACGTGGGCGGCCAGACCACCGCCACGTCCAACCTGACCGCGAAGGGCGGAACCGCCGTGTTCACCACGACGAAGACCGAAGGCGATTCCACCAAGACGTGCACGGCAAACGCCGACATCACCTGGAGCGACACGGACGGATGGAACGTCAAGATCACGTCCCTTTCCGGCGACGTCGAGGTGCCTGCGGCCGAAGAGCCCCCCGCGTCTGGCGACAACCCTCCCGCCGAAACCGTCACCCCCGAGCCTGTCCCGCCGTCCAACGACTCATCGGGCGGCACGAACTCCGGCAACTCGGGAAGCACCGGCGACGGCGCCACCATGGGGCTGGTGTGCTTCACCGGCGACTTGGTCGAGGTCCCCGGAACCATACACTTCGACAACTCCGGCGCCATACTGCTGAAGACCGACGCGCGTTACAGGGTGGTGCTGGACGGCAGGACGTACGTGACCGACTACTTCGAGCTGGGCGCGAGCGCAGGCAGCTACCACAACGGCCAGCACGTGGTCATCATCGGCGAGATCTCGTACAGGGGCGCCGTTGCAAGCGCCCCGCTCTTCATCAACACCAACTACAGCTAGGCGCAACAGGCGCCGCCCAACGCCGCCGGCCCTGCGCCGCGGCCTTGAAGGCATTGCAAGGAAAGCAAGGGAAGCCATGTACGACGGAGACATAGAACTGGGGCGCAACGACGCCTGCTGGTGCGGAAGCGGCGCCAAGTACAAGAAGTGCCACATGGAGTTCGACGAACGCCTTCAACGGCTCGCCGAACAAGGGGAGAACGTGCCTGCGCGGGCGCTTCTGAAAACGCCCGAGGACATAGAGGGCATAAAGCGCAGCGCCGAGGTGAACGTCGGGGTGCTCGACTTCGTCGCCGAACGCATAGGCGCGGGCGTCAGCACCGAGCAGATCGACAGGTGGGTGTACGACTACACCGTTGAACATGGCGCGGTTCCTGCACCGCTCGACTTCGAAGGGTATCCGAAGAGCGTCTGCGTCTCGGCGAACGAGGTGGTCTGCCACGGCATCCCCTCGGAAGGCGAGGTGCTGAAGGACGGGGACATCGTAAACATCGACTGCTCCACCATAAAGGACGGCTACTTCTCGGATTCGTCGCGCATGTTCTGCATAGGCGACGTTCCCCCCGAGAAGGCCGACCTGGTGCGCGTGACCAAGGAGGCCGTGCAGGTAGGACTCGACGCCTTGAAGCCTTGGGGATACATGGGGGACATCGGCGCGGCCGTCAACGCCTACGCGAAGGAGCACGGCTACACCGTCGTGCGCGAGTTCGGAGGGCACGGCATAGGACTCGAGTTCCACGAGGAGCCGTTCGTCAGCTTCGTCACCCGCCCAGGAACCGGGATGCTCCTGGTGCCCGGCCTGTGCTTCACCATCGAGCCCATGGTCAACATGGGCAAGGCGCGAATCGACATGTCCGACCCCAACGGATGGACCGTTCGCACGAAGGACGGCCTGCCCACGGCTCAATGGGAGGTTCAAGTGGTCGTCGCCGACGACGGCTACGAGCTGCTCAGCTGGTAGCACGTGTCAGGGGACGTTCGCTTTCGACACACGGCAGGCAACCTTTTTCTTTCGATTCGGTAACCCTATTCGAATGCCACGGTAACCTTGCGGCAGCAGGAATCGCCGCACCCACCCTCTTTTATATGATGCGGGAATCGAGCCGCGTCCTTCCGCCATGCGACGACGCAGGGATCGACGCTTGTACGATGCGTCGGCTTCAGGGCTTGGAAGAGGAGAGTTACATGAAGAACTTCGAAAAGGCCTCAAAGGAACACATGCCCGAAACGCCCGCCGTGGAGGCGGCGAAAGGCGCACACGGACCGGACATGAGCCGCAGGGCGTTCGTGGCGGGCACCGCTGCAGTGGCCGGAACGGCTGCGATAGGAGCCAACCTGGCGGCCTTCCCGGACGCCGCCCAGGCACTTGCCGAGAAGGCGGAAGGCGACAAGGACGGCATCTGGGTGCGAACCACCTGCTCGCCCAACTGCACAGGAGCCTGCGGGATGGAGGCGTCCATCAAGGACGGCAAGGTGCGCATGGTGCGCCAGGCGTCCGACTACCCCTACGAACACTACAACCCGCGCGGATGCCTGAAGGGGCTTTCCATAAACACCATGCTTCACGGGCCCGACCGCCTGACAGAGCCGCTGGTGCGCGACGAAGACGGCAACCAGATGGAAACCGACTGGGACACGGCGCTCGACACCGCGGCCGACAAGCTGCGCGAGATCGCCGAGAAGTACGGGCCCGACTCCATCGGCGTGATCTACCAGGTGCAGGGCACCGGCCACATCCAGAAGGGCGCGCTGGTACGCATCGCCAACACGTTCGGGTGG
Source organism: uncultured Eggerthellaceae bacterium (assembly GCA_948829205.1). Lineage (GTDB taxonomy): Bacteria > Actinomycetota > Coriobacteriia > Coriobacteriales > Eggerthellaceae > MGBC163016. The sequence goes on along the minus strand of CAQLOA010000019.1, from coordinate 4,100 downwards.
TCGATCATCGGCGGCTACGAGCTGAACGGCGACCTGCCCATGTTCTGGCCCGAGACCTTCGGCTGCCAGAGCGAAGAGCTGGAATCGTACTGCTGGGAGGACTCGCGGCTGACGCTGGTGTTCGGGTCGAACGTGATGGTGACCCGCATTCCCGACGCGCACTTCCTCACCTACTCGCAGGAAGCGGGAGGAAAGGTCATATACTTCGACCCCAACTACTCGGCGTCGGCCGAAAAGGCCGACGAATGGGTGCGCATAGCCCCCGACTCCGACGGCGCGTTCGCGCTGGCAATGGCGAAGGTCATCATCGACGAGGACCTGTACGACAAGCACTTCATGCAGACCTACACCGACTCGCCGCTGCTTATAAACACCGCAACCGGAAAGCGCATACTGGCCGACGAGGTGGCCGGGCTTGCAGCGGTGCCGGGAGTCCCCGACTACCGTTCCAGCTTCGTGGCCTACGACGAGGCCGCGGGCACGTTCGCGGCCACCACCCCGCTCGAGCTTCCCGACAACTCCTACGCGCTTCTGGGCACCTACGACGTGCCGCTGAAGAACGGAACGGTAGCCAAGGCGAAGACCGGCTTCCAGCTGCTGACCGAGCGCCTTGAGGACTATACCCCCATGGCCGTGTCGGAGATCTGCGGCATAGACGCCGGCGACATCGAGCGCATAGCCCGCGAAGCGGCCACCGTGAAGCCGATGCACATCATCTTCGGTGGCGGCACCCAGCAGTGGTACCACGGCGACCTGAAGGGCCGCGCGTGCGCGCTGGTGGCGTGCCTCACCGGCAACGTAGGCCAGCTGGGCGGCGGCATCTCCACCTACGTGGGGCAGTACAAGACGCGCTTCAACACAGCCAGCTGGATGGTCCCGGAAGGCGCCGTCAAGAACTCGTGCCCGTTCCACTACTGGGTGAACGGCCCTACCCCGCACATGACGGCCAAGTACCCCAAGGACGGCTTCAAGGCCATGGTGGTGGGATGGGGCAACCCGCTGGAGCAGCACAACGTGGCCGGTTGGCTTCGCAACGCGCTGGAAACCGGCGAGCTGGAATGCCTGGTGAGCATGGACTTCCAGAAGACGCTGACGGTGACGGAGTCGACCGTCGCCTTCCCCTGCGCCAGCTGGTACGAGAAAACCGAGCTGACAACCACCCCGCTCCACCCGTACGTGCAGCTTCAGCAGCGCATAGTGGACCCGCCCGGCGAGGCGCGCGAGGAGATCTGGGTGTTGACCGAGCTGGCGAACAGGATCGACCCCGCCAAGGCCGACCTCTGGCCCCGCTTCGCCCCCGAGGATTCCGAGAAGCGCTCCGACGAGGTGCTTGCGCTGCTGCTGGAGAAGGGCGGCCCGACCATCGACCATCTGACCCCCGAAGAGCTGCGCGTGGGACCTGGCAAGCTGGCCCATGCCAACCCCGGCGAGAAAAAGATCCCGTTCTGGGAGCAGGTCAACAACCGCGTCCCCTTCCCCACCGTGTCGCGCCCGAACCCGCTTGACGCCACGTCGAAGTTCGTGAGGTCAGGGCGCATCGAGTTCTACCGCGACGAGGACACGTTCCTCGACCTGGACGAGCAGCTTCCCTGCCACAAGCCGCCGTTCGAGGACACCGAGTACAAGGACGACCCGGCGGCACGCGAGCTGTACCCGCTGGGCTACACCACCCGCAACAGCGCCTTCCGCGTGCACGCCACCTACGTGAACAACCCGTTCATGCTGGAACTGCAGGACAACACGCCGAAGGTGTGGCTGAACCCTCAGACCGCCGCCGAGCGCGGGCTGAAGAACGGCGACTGGGTAGAGGTGTACAACAGCCGGGGCACCGTGCAGGGGCAGCTCGTGGAAGACCCGGGCGTGTACCCCACCCAGTGCATATTCGACCAAGGCTGGTGGTCCCACTACGACAACGGAACCAGCTACAACTCGCTGATATGGCCATGGATCAACCCGACCAACGAGGTGTACTACATGGTAAGCGTGTGGTCGCCGAACATGGCCTGGAACGAGACGGCCTGCAACGTGCGCCTATGCAACGGCGGAAGGCCCGAAGTGGTGCAGGACACGGGCAAGAGCACGGCCAACGGGGTGCCCAAGGCCAACCCCGTCGAGTACGGAACGGAGGCCTAGACCATGAGGTACGCAATGGCGATAGATCTCAGCCGGTGCATCGGGTGCCGCACGTGCGCCGTCGTGTGCAAGGACTTCAACGCGCAGCCCCAGGGAACGTGGTGGAACCGCGTGTTCACCAGCGGGACGCCTGAATACGACGTGGCCGTTCCCGTCAACGACCAGCTGCGCATGGAGTTCGTGCCCATAAGCTGCCAGCACTGCAGCAACGCACCGTGCGAGACCGCATGCCCCACCCAGGCTACATACACCGACCACGACACCGGCACCGTGCTGATCGACTACGACCGATGCATCGGCTGCCGCATGTGCGCCAGCGCCTGCCCCTACGGCGTGCGTCAGTTCAACTGGGGCAGTCCGGCCGAGATGGTGGGGATGGACGGAAGCGTGTACGAATACGGCTATCCCGAGGAATGCCGCCAAGACGGCCACCTCGTGTATGCACCTAGGCGCCCCGAGGGCGTCATGGAGAAGTGCACGTTCTGCGTGCAATACACGTCGAAGGGAATCGAACCCGTCTGCTGCAGCGCCTGCCCCGGCAACGCGCGCATCTTCGGCGACAAGGACGACCCCGACTCCAAGATAAGCAAGTACCTGGACGGCAAGGAGACGTTCACCCTTGGCGACGAGTACCACACCGAGCCCAACGTCCACTACCTTGCATCCCGCAAGGTGTCGCAGGTGAACCCGCTGGGCGATTCGTCCGGAGAGAAGGGGGAATAGCCATGGAGAAGTCGACGCGCATACTCGCCGGGGTCGGCATAGCCGCCTTGGTGCTCGGACTGATTGGCTGGGCGCTGCAGCTTGGCGGCGGCCTTCTGGCCGGTTCGGCCATGACCAACATATTCCTCTGGGGGCTGATGATCGCCCTGTTCGCGTTCATGGTGGGCTTCGGCGCCGGGTCGCAGCTGGTGGCCAGCGCAATCTACCTGTTCGGAGGCGAAGAGTTGAAGCCCATGGCCCGCATAGCGGCCGCATGCGGGCTTGCATGCGTGGGTGCGGCAGGAGTGGCCATCCTGGCCGACCTTGGGGCCATCCGCAACATAATGGCCATGATAGTGGGCCTGAACCTGCGCTCGCCGCTGGCGTGGGACATGATCGCGTTGACCGCGTTCATAGTAGTGTCCGTCATTCAGCTGGTCATGATCGCCCGCGACTCGCCACACGTGAAGGCGTGGGCCGCCATCGCCGGCATCGTGGCCATAGTGCTGCAGGTCGTGGAGGGACTGCTGTTCTCCACCCAGACCGCCCATAGCTGGTGGGCCACCCCCATCATGCCGGTCGATTTCCTGGTGGTCGCGTTCGCGAGCGGCGCCGCGCTGATGCTTCTGGTCGCATGCGCCCAGAAGCGTCCGGCGTCCGTCGTCGCGTGGCTTGCGCGCCTTTGCGCCATCGCCATCGCCGTGCACCTGGTTCTGGCGCTGTGCGACCTGGCGCTGGTGGCCATGGAAGGCACGCCTGAGTCCGGCGGCGTGCTTGCGGTGTTGGGCGCCATGTGGCCTTTGTATCTGTGCGAGCTGGTTCTTCCTGCGGCGGCCATGGTCATACTGTTCACGGCCGGGCGCAAGGGCGACACGAAGTACGGAATCGCCGCCGCCATCCTGGCAATCGTGGGCATCTTCGCCCATCGTCTGATGCTTCTGTATCCGGCCTACAACGCGCCGTCACTGTACCTGACGCTCTCGGGGACCGACGCCGTGACCGGTCCCTACCCCATTTCGACGGGCCGCTACCTAGACTGGAACTCCACCTTCGCCTTGGGAACCGGCTACATGCCGGCAGGTCAGGAATGGCTGGCCGGGCTGCTCCCCTTCGGCGTGGCCATAGTTGCCACGCTGGTCATTCTTTGGGCAATGGGCAAGATCGCGAAAGGCGCGGCGAGGTAGCACCGCTTGCGAGCGTGCCATTGGAGCACGGTGGAGTCAGGCGGTCATCGCACCATCGTTAGATGGAAGGTGGCCTACCAT
>CAQLOA010000018.1 GCA_948829205.1 uncultured Eggerthellaceae bacterium | reverse complement strand
ACCCCTTCTGCCCCTTCGTGAACGGCTCCTCAGCCTCGATCACGTCGGACTGCTGAAGCAGGCGCACCTGCATCGCGATGCTTTCGAGGGGGGATGCGGTGACTGCGAGCGCCGACGCCACCTGCGCGTGTCGGTCGCGCGCAAGCACCTGCGTGGAAAGCGGGTCGCAGGCCAGTCCCAGCTTGTCGCAGACGTACTGCTCGACGAACGGGTCGATGCTGGAATACGTTCCCACTGCGCCCGATATTGCCCCGACCGCGGCCACCTCGCGGGCCTGCTGCATGCGCACCTCGCAGCGCTTCAGCGCCCAGGCCCAGCTTCCGAACTTCATCCCGAACGTCATGGGCTCGGCATGGATGCCGTGGGTGCGGCCCACGCACAGGGCGTCGCGCAGCTCGAACGCGCGCTTTTTGCAGATGGACCCCAGCTTGCGTATGTCGTCGACGATGATGTCGATGGACTGCACGACCTGGTAGCTTAGCGCCGTGTCGCCCAGATCGGACGAGGTCATGCCGTAATGGACCCAACGGCTGGGCTTCTCCGCGCCCTCGGGGATGCCTGCGTCGATGTTCTCGGCCATGTTCGTGGTGAAGGCGATGACGTCGTGGTTGGTCGTCTTCTCTATCTCGGAGATGCGCTCGGCGTCCGCCGCGGCATGGTCGCGGATCCAGCGCGCCTCCTCCTTCGTGATGCCGCACTGGCCGAGCTCGGCCTGGGCCTCGCAGGCAAGCACCTCGATCTCGCGCCAGATGTCGAACTTGTTCTGGAACTCCCAGATGCCGCCCATCTTCGGGCGCGTGTAACGGTCGATCATGACGTTCCTTTCCTTCGTTCGGCCGTCCAAAGCCGAAGTATCACAGAGAGCGGAATACCGCTCGCACTTCGTCGAGCACCTCGTTGTCGGCGACCACGATCACCTGGTCGCCGGGGTAGAGCCGGATGCCAGGGCTTGCCACCTCCGCGTCGTCCTCGTAGGCGACGCCCACTATGAGCGATCCTTCCGGCATGTCTATGTCCCCGATGGCGACGCCGTCCTCGTCGGAGTGCCTTTTCATGTGGCCTATCGAGAACTCGGAGAGCGAGACGTTGCCATGCGTGAGCGACGACACGACCGATACCGACCCCATCAGGGCCTCCTCCTCGATGAGGTTGGCGATCAGCGTGGTGGAAGACACGCACTCGATCCCCACCTCGCGGAAGATGCGCAGGTTCTTCGGGCTGTTGACGCGGGCAATGGCCCTGGGAACGTGGAAGACCCTCTGGGCGATCTCGCAGGCCACCAGGTTCGTGTCGTCCTGTCCCGTGGCGGCCACGAACACGTCGGCGCGCCTGATTCCGGCGTCTTCCTGATAGCGGGAGTCGCATCCGTCGCCGTTTATTATGAGGTACTGTCCCTCCAGCATAAGCGACAGAAGCGACGCCGACTTCTGGTTGTCCTCGATGATGGCTACCTCGTTGTGGCTGGACAGCAGCACCTGCGCCAGGTACGATCCAACCTTTCCTCCGCCCACTATGACGATGTACATGGCCCCGCCTAGTCCTGGATGTATTTGTCGAGCTGGTCCACAGCGTCCAGCTTGACGCTGACCAGCACCTTGTCGCCGTTGTACAGCACCGAGTCCTCTGAAGGTATCGAGGACGCCGAGCCGTCGGCCCTCTCGAAGGCGACCACGCGTATCTCGTGCTCGACCTCGAGGTCGGACACGCGAATGCTCCGAGGCGCCTCGACGCCCTTCAGAACCAGGGAGAACTCGACGACCTCTATGTCGCTGAAGCTTGCCACGTGCGAGCCGTGGCCCGACACCACCTTCGAGAATATCTCGTCGGCCACCAGCGACGTGCCGCACACGTAGTCTATTCCCAGCTGCGAGTAGGCGTTCTCGTGGTCGGGGTTGTACAGGCGGGCGATGACGTGCCTCACCCCGAACAGCCTTCCGGCCACCTCGGCGCACATGAGGTTCGCGTTGTCGTACTGCGTCACGGCAGCGAGGACGTCGCATTCCTCGACGCCCGCGCGCAGCAGCACGTCCTCGTCGAAACCGACTCCCTGCAGGGTGTTGCCGTTGAAGTTGCGCCCCAGGTTGGCGAAGGCGTCAGCCGAGCGGTCTATGCAGCAGACGTTGTCGCCGTTGTCGGAAAGCATGTTGGCCAGCTGCGACCCGACGCGGCCGCATCCGACTATGATCACGTTGCTCATCAACACCACCCAATTCGTCGCCGTGGTTCAATTGTAGCGGCTGATGCGCCTATGGGACGCTCCTAAAAGCGCATCGACCCTAAAAGCAGGCGCCGGGTTCGCAGGCATCGCAAAATGCGCTTTTAGGAACGTCCCATAGGCGCACCATAGGCGCACCCCCCGGCCGCGCGGGCGACGCTAATCCTGCTTCCTTTGCACGCGCACCTTGGAAATGCGCGAGCGCCGCATCTTCTCGATGGTGAACTCGTAGCCGTCCACCTCGATCGAGTCGCCGGTGTCGGGAACCGAGTCGGTAGCGGCAAGCAGCCACCCGGCCACGGTCTCGTAGTCGTCGGAAGGCTGGACCGGCCATCCCAGCTCCATGGCGTCCTCGACGGAGAAGCGCCCGTCAGCACGCCAGTCGCCCACTCCAAGAAGCTCGATGAGCTCGCCTCCGACGTCCGACTCGTCGGCTATCTCGCCGACGATCTCCTCGATTATGTCCTCGATGGTGATCAGGCCTTCGGTGCCGCCGTACTCGTCCACGACGATGGCCATCTGCTGGTGGCTTGCCTGCATCTCTCCAAGCAGCGGTATGACGTCCTTCGTCTCGGGGACGAACATCGCGTCGTACATGAACTTGACCACGCAGTCGTCTATGGAACCGTCCATGAGAGGGCCGATGAGGTCCTTGTAGTTGACTATGCCGATGACGTCGTCGATGTCGCCGCGGCACACCGGAAGCCGGGAGTACCCCGTTCCCCGCATGCGCTCCAGCGCGGTGCGCCCCGTCTCGTCGTCGCGCACCAGCATGACGTCGACGCGCGGCGTGCATATCTCGTTCACCGTGGTGTCGCCAAGGCTGATGATGTCGCGGATCATCCGCTTCTCGTCCTCGGCGAGTTCCTCGGTGTCGTCGACGAGCTCGCGTATCTCGTCCTCGGAGGCAGACTCCCTCTTCGCGCCGGTCAGGCGCTCCAGGAAGTTCGGCTTGCTCCTGTCCTTGTCTTTGGCTTGTTCCTTTTCCATCTGTTCCAGCTATCGACCTTGCCGCTCCCGGCCTCGCAGAGCCCAGGGCGCGCCTTCGGACCTAGGACGTGGGGATCTTGAAAATGGACCCGAGGGGGCTGTTGTTGAAGAACGAGATGGGGTTCATGTAAGCCTTCGAGCCGATGAGCGCGCCGTTCACGTAACCGACGAACCATACGAGCAAGCCGCACATGATCACGGAGAAGACTATTCCCACCAGGCTGAACACGGCCGCCGCATCGCCGGACCCGGCGCGGCCGCCGTTCTTCTTGTAACTCTTCGCGATCTTGCGCGCCACGATGGCCAGGATCAGCCCGACGGGCGGAACAAGCGCCAGGATTATGGACAGGATGCTGAGCATGAGCGCCAACGTGGCGCGGCCCTTCGTGGCCTTCGCCGGGTTCACGACCGGGATTCCCACCGTGGGCATGGGCTGCATCTGGGCCTGCGGACGCTTCTGCTTCTTGGCCGGTTGCTGGGGTTGCTGCTTGGGCTGCTGCGCGGCCTGCTGGCTTGCCTGCTGCTGCGCGGCCTGCTGCTTGATCTGCTGCTGCGCGGCCTGCACCTGCTGAAGGTGCTGTGCGGCCTGCTGCTTCGCCTGCGCCTCCGCCGCAGCCGCTGCGGCCTGGGCTGCAGGGTCGGGCTGAGGCATGGCCGCAGGAACCTGAGGCTCGGCCATCGCCTGCTGGGCGGCCTGCATGGGGTTCTCGAACCCGCCGGTCTGGGCCGGCGACACGGGGGCCTGCTGACCAGTCTGCCCAGGCATCGCAACCTGCTGCATGGGATCGTACTGGGGCTGGCCCATGGGGTACGACGGCTGCGCATAGGGGTCGGCATAGGGCTGTCCCATGCCATACCCTGGGTCGCCGTAGGGCATGTTGGGGTCGGCGTAAGGCATCCCGTACTGGCCAGGCATGCCTCCCATCTGGGCCGCCTGGTTGGCGTAGATGTCCTGAGGCGAGGCCATGTTGCCAGGATTGATGTATTCTTCCGGCATCATGCCCTGCTGCGGCATTCCCGGATAGCCCTGCGGCACGCCGTACTGGCCTTGATCCCAGCCCGCCGCATAGGGGTTCGTCTCGTCGACGTATCCGGGCTGCCCATAGCCGGGCATGTATCCGTTGGGGTTCATCCCAGAATCCATGTAAGGATTCATGTTGTCAGGCATCTTCCGTCCTATCTGGATTGTATTGCGTGTATGCTGCGTTTCGATAGTTGGAAATTATTGTAACCCTAATGGGCTTCAAGTGCCACGCGACCCCTGAAAGTGCGGTATATCAGCACATGATAGACCAGCACGAACGGAAGCCCTATGCACAGTATCACCGTCATGCAGAAAAGCGAAAGCTCGCTTGCGCCTGCGGACATCAGCGTGATGGCCGGGCCGATGCTGTCGGCGGATGCGTTCACCAGGTTGGGGAACATGCTGAACGCCACCAGGAACACAAGCGTCGCCGCCGCACCGCTTTGCAGCACGAACGCAACGAGGTCGCTGCGGGCGCCCTGCATGCGGTCGGCCACGATGGACGCCAGCATGCAGGCGGCGAACAGCACCGCGAACAGCATGCGCACGATGAACAGCTCGGATGCCCACGCTATAAGGCCGCCGTACATGAACACCATGCACACGGTGGCCAGGATGAACAGCCCCACCGCAACCCATTGCGCAAACGTCTTGACCCTGAGGGCGCGGGTGCGCAGGTCGGAGTCGATGGGGGCCTTCAGGGCCAGCCAGCATGCCCCGGCCGCGACGAACATGGAAAGCCCGAGCAGCCCCGTGAGCAGCGTGAACGGCGTGATCAGCCCAAGCAGGGGCACGCCGATGTAGTTGCCTTGCGCGTCCATGGGGATTCCGGCGATCACGTTCCCGACGGCGACTCCGAACAGCAGTGCCGGAAGGGCCGACCCCACGAAGAAGCAGACGTCCCACACCTTGCGCCACTTGGGGTCGCCGGCATGGAACTCGAAGCTGACCGCACGCACTATGAGCGCGAACAGCACGAGCATGATCGCCAGGTAGAAGCCCGAGAAGGTGGTGGCATAGGCGTCGGGGAATGCAGCGAAGAGCGCACCGCCCGCCGTGAGGAGCCAGACCTCGTTGCCGTCCCACACCGGCCCGATGGAGCGGCGCGCGATGGCCTTGTCTTGCTCGGTCTTGCATAGGAACGGGAACAGCGTGCCCACTCCCAGGTCGAAGCCGTCAAGGATGAAATAGCCTGCGATAAGCAGGAAGATCAGGAAGTACCAGAGGATTGCGAGCGCGCTCATTTCGCATCGCCCCCCTTCGCAGTCGCGTCAAGTGGCTCGATAAGACCCTCTTCAACGTCGGGCGCATCGGCGTCCGACTCCTCGACGTATTCCTCGAGCTCGACGTCGAGCCGATCGCCAGCGTCGCCGGAGCTGGAGGCACCGGCATCGGATTGGCCTTGTGACGCGAGGCCCTTGAAGCTGATGTCGGCGTCGGACGTCGTCACGGCGACGGGGCCGTCATGCACGGGGCCTTCCGAAACGAAGCGGCCTATCACCCGGGCCCAGCCGACGAACAGCATGGCGTAGACCACGAAGAACAGCACGAGGGTAAGCACCAGCTCGAAGGGCTGCACCGAGGCGCTGGTTCCTTCGGAGGTCAGGAGGGACACGCCGTCGGGTGCAGAGTTCGACGGGTAGACCACGTACGGCTGGCGGCCGACCTCGGCGGTGAGCCAGCCCGACTGGATGGCCAAGAAAGGCACGATGGGCGAGAGGATGAGCACCCATTGCAGCCACTTCATTCCCGCAACCCCGCGGCCTGCCTCTATCTGCTTGCGGCGGCCGAACACGAGCGCCAACAGCAGGATCAGGCACACAAGCCCGAACATCGCGACCATGAGGTGGTAGGTCTGGAACACGAAGTTCACGGGCATCTGGTCGACCTCGATGTCGGAGAACTGCTCGGTTTGGGCAAGCTCGTTCAGCCCCGGGTACTCGGTGTCCCACGTGCCGGTGGCGAGGAAGCTGGTTCCGCCGGGGATCTCGATCGCGGAAAGCTCCTCGGACGACTCGTCGACCACTCCTGCAAGTGCAAGGCCCGGAACCTCGGTTTCGTACAACCCTTCCATCATCGCCATCTTGGTGGGCTGCTCGTCCCAGACCTCGACGGCGGACGAATGGGCCGACGCCAGCAGGCATCCGGTGGACACTATGCCCACCAGCACGCCGGTGAACATCATCTTGCGGGCGGCGGCGAGGCGCTGCGGGTTCTTCTTATGCATGTACCACGCGGCGACGGCAATGGTGACGAACGCTCCCATGACCAGCAGGCTGAGCACGGTGTGCGCGTACCGGGGCAGCGTGGACGGGTTGAAGGCGGCCGCGAAGAAGTCGGTGATCACGGCCTCGGAGCCATCGGGCGAGACCACGGCGCCGGCAGGGGTCTGCATCCACGAGTTCGCGATGAGGATCCACAGCGCCGAGAGCGCCGATCCCGCGAACGTGAGCCATGCCGACGCCACGTAGAGGGCCGGCTTGATCTTCTTCCTACCGAAAATGAGGAAGCCCAGGAAGATGGATTCGAGGAAGAAGGCGAACAGGGCCTCGGCGGCCAGCGGCGCCCCGAAGATGTCGCCGACGAACCGCGAGTAGGCGGCCCAGTTGGTGCCGAAGGAGAATTCCATGGTGATGCCGGTGGCGACGCCTATGGCGAACGTGGCGGCGTAGATCTTCACCCACATACGCGCCAGGGCGTCGTCTTCCGGATCCTTCGACCTGAACGCACGCGTCACGAAGATGGCCGTGATCAAGCCGATGCCTATCGTGATGGGCACGAAGATGAAATGGTAACCGGCGGTGAGCGCGAACTGGGCTCTGGACAGAAGGACTTGATCCATTTTCCTGCCTTCCCTTGTCCCGTTTCAATTACGTCCTTCGATTGTACAACTTATAGGACCGGTTTCGTGGACGCCAGCCCGGGGAAAGACGGATTGGCCGAAACGGCGGGAATGCGCGACGGCGGCCTAGAAGCCGAGCGCCATGCGGATGGCTTGGATGTTCATGTCGGCGTACTGCGGCTTCACGCAGACGGTCACCGCGGCGCACAGCTCCTCCTCGGTGAAGGGAAGGCATCCCGCCCGCACGGCCTCGGCAATCATGATCGAGTTCAGCACCTTGCGGTTGCCGCCGAGCGCGTCGGTGACCGCCATGTCGTCGACGGTGAACAGGCGCGCCTGGCCCGGCCCGGAGCCTTTCTCCTGGGCGATGTTGCGCACCATGGCGTTATACAGGGCGAGCTGTATGTTCTCGACGATCTCGGGCACGTCGTAGCCGGAGACGTTCAACGTGGAGGACACCGGCTCGATGGGGGTAGTGGCCATGACGATGGTTCCCGAGCGCGCAAGGTATGGGAGGGCGCGCGCCGCCTCGCCGGGCTCGAATGCGACGATCAGGTTCGCCGTGCCCCTGGTGACCATCGGGGAATGGATGTCCTCGCCGTTGTTCCCCATGCGGACGTGCGACACCACGCTTCCGCCGCGCTGCGCCATGCCTATGGTCTCGGTGGTGCGGACGTTCCACCCACGCGACGCAGCCGCGACCGCCAGGATCTTCGCCGCAAGCACCGTTCCTTGGCCACCGACTCCTGCAAGGATCACGTTGATCATTCGCTGCCTTCTTCCAGGTCGATGAAGACCTGCCCCGCGAACAGGCCGTCGAGCGCCGCCTCGAGAGTGGCTTCGGGCGCTGCCTCGGGGACGGCTTCCGGCGCCTCTTCCGAAGCTTCCTCGAGCGTTTCGTCAGGCTCTTCGGAAGGTTCGCGTTCGTCAGCGGGCTCTTCCACCGGCAACGGCGCGGCGGCGCCTTCTATCCTGGCATCCTGCTGCGGGCTGTCGGGAGCGTACTGCACCTCGCCGTCTTCCGACACGCTTCCAAGCGCCATGCGGGCGACGCCTGCATCCCTTCCGGTCTCCAGCTCCTTTATGGGGTCGAGGGTCGCGAGCTCTTCGCGCTTGAACACGCGGATGGCCTGGAACGGGCACACCTGGGCGCACAGCGAGCATCCGTTGCATTGCGACACGTCTATGCGCGCCTGCCCCCTCTTGCCGCTTTTCGCCCCGCGGGCGTGCATGTCGAAACCGACGGCAGGGCACCCTATCTCGGTTATGCACTTCTTGCATCCCGTGCATTTGTGCATGTTCACGCGCGCGGCGCGGTCGTTCTTCTTCAACCAGATGCAGGGGCTCTGGAAGATGACGGCGGAAGGGCCCTGCACCTTCAGCGCCTTGATCGCGGCGTCTTCTGCCGCGCTGCGGTTCAGTGGGTCGGCGACATGCACCGACTTCACGCCTAGAGCCTGAAGCACGCGCGCGATTTCGAGCGGAGACACCTGGCCGCCCATCAGGGTGAGGCCGGTTCCGGGGTGGGGCTGCATGCCCGTCATTGCCGTGGTCGAGTTGTCCAGCACGAAAAGCGTGATGTCGTGGTCGTTGTAAACGGCGTTCGCGACACCCGTAAGCCCGCTGGCGAAGAACGTGGAGTCGCCGACGAAGGCGATGTTCTTCTTGGACGGGTTGGTTGCCGCGAATCCCTGGGCCATGGTGATTCCCGCACCCATGCAAAGGCAGGTGTCGACGGCGTCCAGCGGGTCGGCGTTGCCCAGCGTGTAGCATCCGATGTCGCCGCAGAAGACGGCATCGTCGCGCGACACGCCGATCTGGGACAGGGCGCGCTTCACCGCGTAGAAGCTTCCGCGGTGCGGGCACCCCGAGCAAAGCACGGGCGGCCTGGGCGGAAGGTCGCTGCCGTACTCGTACAAGGCTGCGGGCCCCAGCACGCGCTCGACCATCTCGGAATAGGTCTTGCGCTTCTGTATGGCCGTGCGCCGAGCCTCGACGGCGCTCTCGCGGTGCGCCTCCTCGGACGACCGGTCGCCTTCGGCGACGGAGCCGCTGCCGTCGCGATGGCCGCACTTGTCGAAGAAGCGCGCGATGCGCATGGCGATGTCTTCCGTGGAGTTCTCGCCGCGCGTGGAGGCCTCGCCCGTGAGCTTACCGTGCACCGTCGGCGCAAGGAAGCTGTTCCCCGCGATCTTCAGCAGCTCCTCCTCGACGACGGAGTCGAGCTCCTCGAAGACGATGATGTCGGACAGCCCCTTGAAGAAGCGCGTGAGGATGCGGCGCGGGGCCGGGTAAGGCGTGCCTATCTGCACGAACTTGTAGTCGGGCATAGGCAGCCCGGCGCGCTTCGATTCCTTGCGCAGAAGCGACAGGGCCTCCAACGCATAGCTGGCGGAGTCGCCGCATGCCACGATCCCCAACCTGGCCGACGATGCCAGGGCGCCGTCGTCCATGATGCCTTCCACCTGCCTGCCGTTCAGAAACACCGGGTTGAAGCACGCGAACTGCTCGTCGTAGCAGAACGTGTGGGTGACCTTGTCGAGGCGTTCCAGGATCTCGCCGTGCGCCTGGTAGGAGCGCCTTGGGAAGATGACCCACCGGTCGGGGTCGCGCACGAAGCCCTGCGACCCGTCGGCCACGTACCCTCCGGGGACGTCGCGCATGCGGAGCGGAGGCCTGGCCTGCGTCTCCCCTTCGATGTCGAAGAACGTGGACGCATGGCTGATGCGGGTGGTAGGGCGCACGATGACCGGCGTGCCGTAGCGTTCGGACAGGTCGAAGGCCGCCTTCATCATAAGGTAGCCTTGCTCGGGATTGGCCGGGTCGAGCACCGGGACCTTGGCAAACGATGCGAAGCGCCGCGTGTCCTGCTCGGTTTGGGACGAAATAGGACCAGGGTCGTCGGCGACGAACAGCACGAGGCCGCCGCGCACGCCCACGTAGTTGAGCGACATGAGGGCGTCGGATGCCACGTTCAGGCCCACCTGCTTGCAGGCGAAGAGGGCACGCACGCCGGACATCGACGCCGCAGCGGCCACTTCCAGCGCCGCCTTCTCGTTGGTGGACCATTCCACGTGCACGCCACGCGCGGCCCCCTTCGCGTGCTGGCGGGCGACGGTTTCGATGAGTTCGGACGAGGGCGTGCCGGGGTATCCCGCCACGACGCCCACGCCCGCCTCTAGGGCGGCGTGCGCGAACGCCTCGTTTCCCATCAGGAGACGCTTGACCATCAGGCTTCGGCCATTTCTCTCTTCATGTCGACTATGCACTGGCGCGCGCTGTGCGCCGCAGGGTCGGCAGGAGCACAGCAGTTCTCGTCGCAGACGACCTCCTGGGTGCCCGCTCCGATTATCTGCGCGGCCAGGATGGCGGCGTTCTTGGCGCCGTTTATGGCCACCGTGGCCACAGGAACGCCGCTTGGCATCTGCACCATGGAAAGCAGCGAGTCGAGGCCGCCGAGGTCGCTCGTCTTCATGGGGACGGCGATGACGGGAAGCGGGGTGAACGCCGCAACGACGCCGCCGAGGTGCGCGGCCTTCCCCGCTGCGGCTATTATCACGCGCATGCCGCGGATGTCGGCGGATTCGGCCCACTCGTGAACGACGTTTGGAGTGCGGTGGGCGCTGGCTATCTTCACCTCGTAGGGAATGCCGAAGTCATCGAGCTGCTGCATGCAGGCCTCCATGACCGGCATGTCGGACTTCGAGCCCATTATGACCCCGACGAGCGGGCTTCTACCTTGCATGTCTTGGGATTGCTCCGGATTCTGGTGGGACATTGCTCCTCCGTATGTTCGGTTCAATCATTGTACTATTCTTCAGCAATATTACGACAGCGCAGAGGAACAGCGGGGCTGCGTCGAGGATGGGGACGACGTAACGTGCGTCGTAGACGGGTGCGATTATGCAGAACGCCAGCAACACGAGCGGGGGCGCGAACAGCGTGGAGCATCGCAGCCGGTTGCGGAAGGCCACGAAGGCAAGCAACGCTGGCAGCCAGAAGGCGTAGGGGGCGATCAACAGCGGGAGGTCAAGCCCAGGAGTCTTGGTAACGGCGCTGTAGGCGTCATCGAGGCCGTTTCGCAGCCAGTCCAGCCCGTCGGGGTTCCACAGCATGTAGCGCTGGTCGTCGCCCATCTTGGTGTCGACGGTGACCATGCGTATGTTGATGGGGGCGGTGGGCGCCACGTAGAAGCCTGCCAGCGCCATGGCGGCGCCGAAGTAGGAGTCGGGGTGCCGAAGCCCCATGGACGCGTAGGCCTGCAGGTAGCGCAGCAAATCGGCGCGCGTGGCGTCCAGGTTGTAGCGGTACTTGACCGAGTCCTCGAAGTCGAACTGGTACTGGTCGGCCAGCTTGTCGTAGTCGAGCACGCCGCGGATGGCGGCCTCTTCCTCGGGGGTCACGTCGTCCGGGTGGTCGTGGATGCAGCGCGCCGTCTGCTGGAACAGCGGCCCCAGCGTCTCCTGGGTGCCGCCGGCTTGGATGTTCATCGCCGGAAACACGACCAGCGGGAACAGCACCATGACGACCACGACGGAAAGAAGGCCCTGAACAAGGAATGATTCCCAGGCGGCCTTCGTGCGGCGGAACGCCGCGATTCCCACCACCGCCGTGGCCACCACCACGAATATGCCCGTCTTCTTCGTAAGGCACAGCGCCAGCGCGCAAAGCGCGAACAGCACCACGTTGCGCGGCCGCTCCATACATGCTCCACGCGTGCGAATGCTTTCGAACACCAGCATGAAGTAAGGAACGTAGAACAGCCCGAAGAAGCTGTCCTTCACCATGCACATGGCCCAGGTGGAGACGAACGGCGCGAGCGCGAAGTAGGCGAACGCCAGGAAGTTGAGCAAAGGGGGGCTGCCAACCCGTCGAAGGTAGGCCACCGCCGCCGTGAAGGCCACCACGTGCAGCAGCCCCTGGATGACGCAGAAGGCGGCGACGCCCGCCATCCAGTTGCCCGTCAGCGCATCGGACGCCATGGCGAACGCGCCGTACACCAGCGTGGTGAACACGGGATGATGGTCCACCAGCCAAGCGTCGGTAAGCGTCTGGTCGTAGATCTCGGCCCAGGGGATGACGGCGATGGGATGGTTTTCGGGGTACACCTGGTACATCTGGTAGTAGGTGTCCCAGTAGGTGCCTCCGGGAAAATTGGCGACGAACCACGGCAGCCACAGCAGTGCCATGATGGCGGAGAACAGCGCGATGCTGCGGACCGACCACGTAGGTGTCAGCCGGTTGCAGATGCGGCGGACGCGGCTTTCGGAGGCGCGGGTTTGCTCGCTTTGGTCGGGCAGCGGGGCCTGGGATGGAGAGGTTTCGCTCGACGCGTCGTCGCCTCGAACTAACTCGGCTTCGCCGAGTGGATTTCTCGGCTCCTTTGGCTTACCTCGCCTCCACCTCTCCGTCCCGGGCCCCATCGTGTGACAGAGGCCGGGTCTTTTGTCGCATCCCTCCACGGATGTCGCGCTTGCCTGGACCCCTACGTCGGCATGTGGGGTTTTTGCGTAACGGTAGAAAAGCGCTTCAAGGGACAGGAGCGCGATTGCGACGATGACGGTTGCGAGAAGCGTAAGGACGACTTCCGCCCACAGCTTGAAGTACGGATAGCCCTCCCCCATCACGTAGGACGTTCCGAACACGCCGCAGAACGCGACGACGAGAGACAACACCACAAGGAAGGCCCAGTCGCGCCGAGACATGGAATGTATGCGCATGGTCAGCATCATCCCATGATAGCAATGAGCGCCAAACAAAAGAAAAGCCTCCTGAAAAGGAGGCTTTTTGATTCATGGTGGTCGGAGGGGGACTTGAACCCTCGGCACGCGGATTTTCAGTCCGCTGCTCTACCAACTGAGCTACCCGACCGGATGATGCCGAACGCGTTCGGCGTGAGTAAACATTGTAAATGCAGCGCTTCGTTCTTGCAAGAATCAATTTGCAAGGCCGCATGGCAGCGCACGATAGGAAATCACGTCAGCCGAACAAAGGTGTTGAGAAGTAACGCTCGCCCGTGTCGGGGAGCACCGTGACCACCGTCTTGCCCGGCCCCAGCTTCTTCGCGAGGCGCTTGGCGGCGGCCACGTTCGTACCCGATGACACGCCGCACATCAGGCCTTCCTTGCTCGCCAGGTCGCGGGCCGTCTGCAAGGCCTCCTCGTCGCTGACGACGATGACCTCGTCGTAGATGTCCTGGTCGAGGATGGCGGGGATGAGCCCGTCGCCTATGCCCATCTGCAGATGGCTGCCTATTCCGCCGCCCGAAAGGATGGCGGCGTTCTCGGGCTCGACCGCCCATATCTCGATGTCGGGATACAGCCGCTTAAGCGTCTGCCCGATGCCCGATATCGTGCCGCCCGTCCCGATGCCGCTGACGAACCCGTGGATATGGCACCCGGCGTCCTCGGCGATTTCAAGCGCGGTGTGGTTGCGGTGAGCCCGCAGGTTGTCGATGTTCTCGAACTGCTGCGGCACGTACACGCGGGGGTCTTCGGCGGCCATTTCCCTCGCGATGTTGATGCACTCGTCGATGGCCTTCCCTATGTCGCCCTCGTCGTGCACGATTATCGTGGTTGCCCCGTAATGCTCCACGAGAAGGCGGCGTTCCTCCGACACCGAGTCGGGCATGATGATGCGCGCCTCGTACCCCTTCACGGCGCAGACCAGGGCAAGGCCTATGCCTTGGTTGCCGCTGGTGGGCTCCACGATTATGCTTCCCGGGCCTATGTCGCCGCGGGCCTCGGCCTCTTCCATCATCTTGGCGGCGGTGCGGGTCTTTATCGAACCGCCCACGTTCACGCCCTCGTACTTCACAAGGATCTGCGCCATGTCGGGTTCCGTAAGACGCTGCAGGCGCACAAGCGGCGTATGCCCAAGCGCCTCGAGCACGTTGTCGTAAATCAATTCATCCCCTGGCCTTCGCGTATAGGCTTCGTTTTCTCACAGGAGATTATAGCCGCTTGGATTAGACCAGCAGCGCGACGAGCGTGCCGCACATGATGCAGGGCGCAAACGGAATGCCGCGCTTCGAGCGCGCGGCCGCGAATACGAGACTGACCGCGCAGGCGGCAAGCAACGCCACGAGCGCCAGGCGCAGCCCCAGGAAAAGCGACACCGCGGCAAGCAGCTTGACGTCTCCCCCGCCCATCATGAAATGCCCCGACATGCGTTCCGACACCAGCACGAAAACCAGCAGGCCGCCGCCGAACAGCAGCGCGCCTAGAACGTCGCCCGCGATGTCGGAAAGCTGGGCGCATCCGAGCGCCAAGTAGGCGCAACGCCACAGCAGCCAAAGGGCGGCCACCGCCAAGACCAGCCGGTTGGGAATGGTGCGGCTGCGGATGTCGGTCGCGCTCGCAGCCATGAGCAGCGCGAACAGCGCCAGGAATGCGACTGCTGTGACCAACGCGCCCACGGCGTCAGCAGCCGAAGATCAGCTCGCGTTCCTCGCCGGTGAGCGCGGCGCGGGCCTGGTCGCGGAGCTGGTTCACCCCGATGAAGAACTGGCGCATCATGACGACCACCAGGTAGCGGCCCTTGGCCGTCAGCGTCAGCTCGTCGGCGTCGTCGGTGGCGAAGGCGCCGGACGCGCGCATGAACGCCATCTCGGCAGGCAGCCCGCGCTCGACGGACATGCCGAAGTCGCGCTCGAACTGGCGCTTGTCCAGGCGCAGCCCGAACAGCTGCATCATGAAGCGGTAGCGCATGCGGTCGCGCAGCCCGAACGTGGTCTTGCCCATCATGGACATGCGGCCGCCTTCGATGGCGGCGTTGTACTCGCGAACCGAGAACGTGTTGACGTACAGGTTGCTGCCCAGGTA
>CAQLOA010000017.1 GCA_948829205.1 uncultured Eggerthellaceae bacterium | reverse complement strand
AGTCCTCTCTTCGCTATGAGCCCCGTCGAGGCCGCGCAATGGGACGTCGAATCGGATGAGAGAGGCATGCGCCCCTACGCAAAAAAAAGGGGGAGCACATGAAGTGCTCCCCTACGTAAACCGTCGATTCTTTCGACCGCCGGAGTGTGCCAAAAGCGAACGTCCCCTGGCACGCTCCTTAATCGCCGGCACCCAGCGCCCCGGCGGGGGTGGGCTCGGACGGCGTGTAGCCGGCGTGCCCCAGGTCGAAGTCGGTCAGCAGCAGCTCGGCCTCGCGCGCGATGGAGTCGCGCTTGCGCGGCTCGGGCACCACTCCCGACCCCTCGTTGAACACCAGCTTGCGCTCGTCGCCTTCGCCCTCCACGTCCACGTCGACGATGGATCCGCTGGTCCACCTGCCTTCGAGGATCTGCTCTGAAATCGGGTCCTCGATCAGGCGCTGGATGGCGCGGCGCAGCGGTCGCGCCCCGTACGTGGTGTCCACGCCTTCGGAGGCTATAAGCTCGACGGCGGCAGGCGTCAGGTTGATGCTCATGTTCTGCTCGATCATGCGGTCGCGCAAATCGGCCACCATCAGCTCGACGATCTGGGCAATCTGTTCGCTGGTCAGGCTCTTGAACACGATGATCTCGTCAAGCCTGTTCAGGAACTCGGGGCGGAACAGCTTCTTCATCTCGGACATGACGCGGCTCTTGATCTCGTCGTCGGACAGGCCGCCGTTGGCGCCCTGCGGCGAGAACCCGAGCGAGGTGGACTGCGCGATCTCTCGCGCGCCCACGTTGGACGTCATGATGATGACCGTGTTGCGGAAGTCGACGGTGCGCCCCTGAGCGTCGGTCAGGCGTCCCTCCTCGAGAATCTGCAGCAGGATGTTGAACACATCCGGGTGCGCCTTCTCGATCTCGTCGAACAGCACGACCGAGTAGGGCTTCTGGCGCACGGCCTTCGTAAGCTGGCCGCCCTCGTCGAATCCGACGTAGCCCGGAGGCGAGCCGACCAAGCGCGACACCGTATGCTTCTCCATGTACTCGGACATGTCGAACGTGAGCAGCGCGTCCTCGGAGTTGAACAGGAACTCGGCCAGAGCCTTGGAAAGCTCGGTCTTGCCCACGCCCGAGGGGCCCAGGAAGATGAACGAACCGGCAGGGCGCTTCGGGTCCTTCAGGCCCGAACGCGAGCGGCGGATGGCCTTCGAAAGCGCCGTGACGGCCTCGTCCTGCCCGATGACGCGCTCGTGCAGCACGCCTTCCATGCGCAGGAGCTTCTCGGTCTCGGCCTCGGTGAGGTTGGCCACGGGAACGCCGGTGGAAAGCGAGATGACGTCGGCGATGTCCTGCACAGTGACCTGCTGGACCTCCTTGGCCGACTTCTCCTCCCACTTCCTTTTGGCGTCCTCGATCTTCTTCTTGAGCTCGGCCTCCTTGTCGCGAAGCGTCGCCGCCTTCTCGAACTTCTGGTCGCCGATAGCCTTGTCCTTGTCGGCGCGCACCTTGCGCAGGCGCTCGTCCAGCTTGCGCAGCTCGGGCGGCAGCGTCATGTTGCGGATGCGCATGCGCGCCCCGGCCTCGTCGAGCACGTCGATGGCCTTGTCGGGAAGGTAGCGGTCCTGGATGTAGCGGTTGGAAAGCGACACCGCGGCCTGCAGCGCCTCTTCCGAGAAGCGCACGTGGTGGTGTTCCTCGTACTTGTCCTTCAGGCCCTCCATGATGCGCATGGCCTGCTCTTCGCTGGGCTCGTTCACGGTGATGGGCTGGAAGCGGCGCTCGAGCGCGCTGTCCTTTTCCAGGTGCTTGCGGTATTCCTCCAGCGTGGTGGCGCCGATGATCTGTATCTCGCCGCGGGACAGCGGCGGCTTCAGTATGGCGGCCGCATCGATGGAGCCCTCGGCCGAACCGGCGCCGATGATGGTGTGGATCTCGTCGATGAACAGCAGCACGTCGCCCGCGTCCATGACCTCCTTGATGACGGCCTTCATGCGCTCCTCGAACTCGCCGCGGTACTTCGACCCGGCCACGAGCGCCGAAACGTCGAGCGTGACCAGGCGCTTGTTGCGAAGCGTCTCGGGCACCTGGTTGGCCACGATGAGCTGGGCCAGCCCCTCGGCGATGGCCGTCTTGCCCACGCCGGGCTCGCCCAGGATGAGCGGGTTGTTCTTCTGGCGGCGAGAAAGGATCTGCATGACGCGCTCGATTTCGGCCGCGCGCCCGATGACGGGGTCGAGGCCGCCCTCCTTCGCCTTCTTGGTGAGGTCAGTCCCGAATTCCTCAAGCATGCTGTTGCGCTGCATTCCCGGCTGCTGGAACCCGGTGCGGCCGGCCATGACCGGCGACTGGCCCACGATGTCGTTCATGGTGGCGCGGATGTCGTCTCCGGATACCCCCATGCGCTTCAGCACGTCGATTGCCGTGCCCTCGCCCTCGCGGACTATGCCCAGAAGCAGGTGCTCGGTGGATATGTAGCTCTGCCCCATCTGCATGGCCTCGCGCAGCGAGTTCTCGAGCACGCGCTTGACCCTGGGGGTGAACGAAAGATGGCCGGAAACGTCTGCGTCCTCGTCGATGGTGGCGATCTGGCGGATGTTCTGCACGACGTCGTCGTACTTCACGCCCTTGCGGTCGAGCGCCTGGGCCGCCAGCCCCTCCTTCTCGGTGATGAGCCCGAGCAGGATGTGCTCGGTGCCCACGTAAGGCTGATGAAGCTGGCGCGCTTCGTCCTGCGCGAGAACTAGTACCTTCCTGGCCTTGTCGGTGAATTTCTCGAATGACATGGCTCTCCGATCCTAATATGCTAGCGTACTTTTCCGCGCCATTTTAGCACTCATGATATTTGAGTGCCAAACCGCCCCGACCCCTCGCACACACCATGCACACAAGCAGCGTTATGCCTTCTCGATCGCCTGAAGGATGGGGTCGAGGGCGTCGTCCACGTCGTACTTCTCCACCTCGCCCACGTCCACCAGCTCGGCGATCTTCGGGTCGATAGGCAACGTGGCAAGCGCATCGATGTCGTACCTCTTGGCGATTTCCGCACCCTGGGGCTCGCCGAAGATGTGGTGCCTCTTGCCGCAGTCGTCGCACTGGAAATAGGCCATGTTCTCGACCAGCCCGATGACGGGAACGCCCATGGACCCGGCGAGGTTGACGGCCTTGCCCACGATCATCGCGACGAGCTCCTGCGGGGCGGACACCGTGACGATGCCGTCGATGGGAAGCATCTGGCAGATGGTGAGGAACACGTCGGAGGTTCCTGGAGGCATGTCGATCAGCATGACGTCGACGTCCTCCCAGTTGACGTCGCTCCAGAACTGGTTGAGCGCGTTGGTGATGACCGGGCCGCGCCATGCCACCGGCACGTCTTCCTGGGGAAGCAGCAGGTTCACCGAGATCATCTCGATGCCCGAGGCGGAATGCACGGGGTTCATGCCGTCCTCGTCCGCAAGGGGGCGCGCATGCACGCCGAATGCCTTGGGGATGGACGGGCCGGTGACGTCGGCGTCGAGTATGGCGACCTTCTTGCCCTGCTTGTTGAGCTCGGACGCCAGCAGGCTGGTGACCAGCGACTTGCCCACGCCGCCCTTGCCGGACACCACAGCGATGACCTTCTTGATGTTCGAACGCGAATTGGGCTCGAGCTTCGACGGGGCCTGGGCCTCGGTGCGCGACCCGCAGCCCGACACCCCGCACGACGAGCAGCTTCCGCCGCAGTCCTCGGGGGCGCCTTCTGGAACCTTGTTTTCTTCAGCCATGTGAATCCTCCCTAAAAAAGAGGCGACCCCCCGGGGCCGCCTCGCCTTTACCTGTTTTCGGCTTCGCTACTTGACGGATGCGTAGAAGTCGGACTCCTCGAAGAGGTCCTTGACCGACTTGCCCTCGCGGAACGGAAGCTCCAGGAACTCGGAGATGGTGGGCACCAGCGGACTGCAGTCGACGTAGTGGCCCTTCTCGTTCTTCTGCGTGGTGTCCTGCACCCTCCAATAGCGGTCGTTCACGTCAGTGAGGTAGTACAGCTCGCCGTCGACGTCCATGTACACCGAGTGGTTGGCGTGCAGGTAGGTCGGCAGCTCGTCGTAGGTGATCTCGAGTACCTCGTCGGCTTTCATTCCCATTTGAGGGCTCCTAACTTTCGCGAACAGATGCTTACATGATAGCAAGAACGCAACGCCCGTGCCCCATCAATCGCCATGTTTTTGGACGCCGTCCGAGGCGCCCTTCGAAGCGCCGTCCGAGGCGCTTTCCGCGGCGCCCGCCAGGCGGCTCCTGCGGCACAACGCCTCCCAGGTCTGGCGCATCGCCGCAACCAGGCAGATCCCTGCCGCGATGCCCGCCGCATACAGGAACGTCATGACCGCGAAGTCGCCACAGGCGGCAAGGTCTGCACCCACTGCGTTGAACATGGTGTAGTAGAGGCCCCGCCCAGGCACCAGCGGTATCACCGAGACGATGAAGAACACGGGGGCAGGCACGCGCAGGACGCCTGATGCGACATCGGAATAGATGGCCGCGAACGCAGACGCCACGACGCAGGGAACGAATATGGACCCCATCGAAGACTGCAGCAGCCCGAATACCAGCCATGTGGCAAGGCCGCCCATGGCCGCGACGGGAACGCGCCTGGGGCTGACGTTGAAGAACAGCGCAAAGCCCACCGAGCCACCAAGGGCGGCCAAGGCCGTCTGCCAAGGCTGCCACGCCACCATGCCCGCATCCGATGCGAAGTCGAGACCTGCCGTCCTGGCGACCCAAAGCGACACCATGAACCCAAGCGCGAGCGCCGTGGCCCAAAGCAGGCTCTCCACGAAGCGCATGACGCCGGAAATGGTGTCCCCTGAAAGCATGTCGCGCGTGGCGTTCGTCATGGCCACGCCGGGTATGAGAAGCATGATCACGCCGATGACGACCATGTCTACGTCGACCGCCGGGAAAACGACGGCCACGGCGGCGATGGCTATGCCTGCCGCCAGGGACACGACGAAGTTGAACGCCACGACGTTGGGCATGTAGGCATTGAGGTGCCGCATGGCCGCACAGACGAAAAGCGCGAACAGCGCCGATGTGGCGCCATCCAGAAGGCTTCCGCCGAAGAACACGGCGAACGAGGCCGCCGAAAGCATGCCTCCCAGATAGAAGTAACACTTCGCTTCGCGCATGCGCGTCACCGACCGCAGGCGCGACACCAGCTCGCTTGCAGGAAGAGGATTCGAGACGCATTCCTCGCAAAGCGCGTTCAAGGCCTCGAGCTTGGCGAAGTCGGTCTGCCCTCCCCCTTCGACCCGGCGCGTGAAAGTGAGCTCGCCGCCGTTCGGGAGGGATACCGTTACCACTATTGCCGCCGTTATAGCCAGCACGTTCATGCGGCTGGCCCCATACGCCCGGCCCAGCCTGATTGTCAGCTGCTCGACCGCATGGACGTCGGCGCCGCACATAATCATTGCCTCCCCTATATCCATCAGATGTGGGAAGACCTCGGACAGGCCGCCCGCCCCCGGCTCGCTCGGCTTGGTGCAGGCGGCGTCGTTCATGAGGCTAGTTCTGGGGAGCTTGGCCGTCGCTTGCTTCGGTCTCGCCCGTTTCCATGGACACCATGGCGCCCTCGTCAACGACGGCTGCAGGAGCCTGCCCGGCTGCCTGGACGTCAGGCTTGGCGGCGTCAGGCTGCAGCTGCACGTCTGCCACCTGGACCTGTTCTGCAGATTCGACCATCCCCTCGACGGGTGCGCTCTCAAGCGCCGGCTGGACGACGGCAGCCTGGTCGGGGATTGACGGCTGCGTGACGCCTGCGGGAACGTAGGCGACGGGCTGGGGCTGGGCGGTTTGAGGCGCTGCAGGTTGGGCCGTGGGCTGCGCTGGAGGCACGGGCTGACCAGGCACCTGCATGGGCGATACCGGAGGCACGGGCTGCGCTGCGACAGGCACCACGTAGGCGCCGGCTGCCGGGTAGTACATTCCAGCCCTGTACAGCTTCTTGTCGCTGTTCACGAACACGGCGATTATGATGAACAGCACGCCCTGTATGACGCCGGAGCAGAAGAACCCGAGGACCGCGCCCACGATGCTCCAGCCGAACACGAGGTTGAACTTCTCAGGCTTGTTGTGGTTGCGAAGCACGATGATGCCTGCGGCGAGCACCACGCCCTCGGCCACTATGGCAAGTCCAAGGATGATGTTGATTATCGACACCGCCAGCTGGTAGGCCGCGTAGTCGTCGTAGTAGTCGTAGTAGCCAGGGAAGTCGCCGGAGCCGTAATGCGCCCCAAGGCTGTAAGCCCCGTAGATGCTGCCGTAGCCGTCGTACCCGTAGCCGTAGTAATCGGCCAGCGCGTCCTGGATGAACGGGCCCATCACGCTCATCATCGCGATTCCTATGACGCATATGAAGATGATCACGCCCGAGAGCGCGATGCAGGCGATGCTCATTCCCTTGATCGCCTTGGCATGGTTCCTCTGCATTCCGTGCAACCTTTCTTCCGTGCCTGCAGCTTCGTCGTTCAGGCATTCCTTCGCTCCGCGGGGAACGCAGGTCTTTCGTTCCCTATTGTAAACGCTGCTAGGCGGGCAGCGCCATGTTTCGCCTGCCCTTCTCGGCAAGCCTTCGGGCCCGAATCCGCGTCAGGGCTCGATCCAGTAGACGGTTCCGCCTCCGTACAGCTTTCCGAACACGTACTTGTTCGACGCCGACTCGTTGCCGAGGAACAGCCTCCCGTCGAACTGGTCGATGCCCTCCATCATGGGAGGCGCCTCGATGGAGGACTCCAACGCGGACCGGTCGCAGAAGGCCAGCGCGACGTCGTTTCCGGAGACGTCGTACGTCCCCTCGGCGCCCAGGCGTCCCACGTCGTACACGTACAACACCGACGGAGAGAACCCCCACGAGGTGGAAAGCACCATTCTTCCGCCCGGCACCATCGCCATTCCCTGCACCTTGTCGGGGATCGAATACACGGCCTCGGGAACGTCTGCGAACCCCCAGGCCGTCGAGGCGTCGCGCCCGTAGGCGTACATGACCGCATGGTTCTCGGTGCCGTCGGGGGACGTGAGGTGCATCGATTCGGGCGTGTCGTAGGGGCCGGCCATGTAAAAGACGCCGGTGTAGAGGACGTCGTCCTGCACGTTGGCGAACGCCGGGTCGAACCCAACGTCCACCTTGGCGCGCGCCTTGACCGCCTGTCCTTCGGCTGCGCTTGCCACCTCGTCGGCGGAAAGCACCAGCAGGCCGCCCTCGGTGGTGAGGTAGACGTTGCCGAAGGCGCTGGTCACTCCCCCGCCGTGGCCGACGTAAGGCGACCCGTCGGGGTTCTGCACCTGTATGCGTGAGACGGTGCCGTCGTCCGCACGCCTCCATATGGGAGAGGGGCCGCCGCCGGAGTCGTACCCGCTGAACAGCCACATGCCGTCGTCTGCGCGGTCGAGGTCCTGTGGAACGAATCCCGTATTGATGCCGGGTGTTTCGAACGCGGCCGTCGCCCTGCCGTAGAAATCGGCATACGCGACGCGCATGTAGGCCACGAAGGCGATGACCACCGCCATCGCCAACGCAAAAAACCCGACCAGGATGCCGAGGGCTATCCTCTTCGGGCTTGCCTTCCTTGGATTCTTGCGGGCATGCGCGCCATGAGATCCGTCCTGGCCGTCGGGAGAAACCATGCCGCCGACGGCCATGACGGTTGCATTGCCCGAGACCGAAGCGCTTTCCGTCGTCGGTCCGACGGAAGCCTCGGCCCTGCCTGCGGCGTCCTTAGACGCTTCCGAATTCGTCTGCATGGCTTTCGACGAAGGCGTCGGCCAGGCTCGGGTCGATGACCAGGTTCTCGCCGAGGTTGCGGTCGATGTAGTCCTGCGCGTACTTGCCAGCCGGAGTGAAGCCCTGAAGGGGGACGCATGCGATGGTCACCGCGCGGCCGAAGTGCTGCTGCAGTCCGGCTATGGCCTTGTCGGCAACGGCCTCGTCCGCCGGGTCGATGTAGTAGACCTTGGCCTGCGGCATGCCTTCGACGTAGTTGATCTGCTTCGTGGTGCTGAAGGGGTCGACGGTGACGAAGAACGCCTCGAGCAGCGTGTGCAGAGGAATCACGTCGGCGTCGTAGTCGACCTTTATGCACTCGGAGGTTCCCAGGTACTCGGAGTCGGGGAACGCGAGGAAGAACGTCTCGACGACGGTTCCCGCATCGACGTCGGTGAGCCCAAGCTCGGTGTCCAGTACGCCCGGAAGCCTGTCGAGAAAGTCCTGGCCGCCCCAGAACGTGCTTCCGGCAAGGTATATGGTCCTCTTGTTCATGATGTCTCCTTAGTCCCTGCATGAAACTAAGGACATCGTAAGCCGCCGCCCTTCGCGCAGCCTCAGCGCAGCGAATCAGTTAGAAGACCGTAAATTGCCGGTCAGCAAACCGACGCGTGAGCCGCGACCCGGAGGGGTGGATGCGAGGTAAGCCAAAGGAGCCGAGAAATCCACTCGGCGCAGCCGAGTTAGTTCGAGGCGACGACGCGTCGAGCGGAACCCCTCAGAGTCGCGGCCCCTTACAAGGCAGAAAGAATGGCGTCGGTGGAGGCCTTCGCGTCGCCCAGCAGCATGTCTGTGTTCTCGTTGAAGAACAGCGGGTTCTGCACGCCTGCGTAGCCCGCGTTGCCCATCCCGCGCTTGAACACGATGACCTTGCCCGCCTCCCACACGTGCATGACCGGCATGCCGGCGATAGGGGAATCGGGCTCGGTTTCCGCGGCGGGGTTCACGGTGTCGTTGGCCCCGATGACCAGCACCACGTCCACGTCGCCGAAGTCGTCGTTGATCTCGTCCATCTCGAAGACGTTGTCGTAGGGCACCTTCGCCTCGGCCAGAAGCACGTTCATGTGGCCCGGCATGCGGCCGGCCACCGGGTGTATGCCGAACCTCACGTCGACGCCGGCATCCATCAGGCGGCGCGTCAGGTCGGCCACCGGGAACTGCGCCTGCGCCACGGCCATGCCGTAGCCGGGCGCGATGACCACCCTCTTCGCGTCCTTCAGCATCTGCGCCACCTCTTCGGCGGTGGCCTCGGTGTAGTCGCCGTAGTCCCGCTCCTCGCCGCCTCCGGAGGTCGCGGGCCCTTCGCCGCCGAAGCCGCCCAGGATGACGGACACGAACGAGCGGTTCATTCCCTGGCACATGATGTAGGAAAGGTATGCGCCCGAAGAGCCAACGAGCGCGCCGGTGATGATGAGCAGGTCGTTGCCCAGCGTGAATCCGGCCATGGCCGCCGCCCATCCGGAATACGAGTTCAGCATGGACACCACGACGGGCATGTCACCGCCGCCGATGGCGAGCACCAGGTGCGCGCCCAGCACGAGCGACACCACGGTGAGCAGGCATAGCGGAAGCAACCCCGCGTCGACGCTGCGTGTGTTGATGAGCCACGCGATGAGCGCGATAGACACGATGACCATGGCGGCGTTGATGGCGTTGCGGCCCGGCAGCGTCAGCGGGCGTCCCGATATCTTCGCCGAAAGCTTCAGGTAGGCCACGACCGATCCGGTCAGCGTGACGGCGCCGATGAACACGGCAAGTCCGACCTCGCCGATGTGCCACGCGTTCTCCACGCCTTCGGCGCCCGGGTCGGTCAGAAACGAGCAGAAGCCCACCAGCACGGCGGCCGCACCCACGAACGAGTGCAGCATGGCCACCAGTTCCGGCATCTCGGTCATCTTGACGTGCTTCGCCTTGAAGATGCCGATGGCGGCGCCGATCGCCAGGGCCACCACGATCAGCAGGAACGCAATCCAGAGCCCCGTCGAGGTGATGGCGAAGCCGGACGCACTCCCGCCAGAGGCCGCGTCGATTCCGACGAGCTCCGGCTCCATGGACGTCACCATGACGATCGCGATGGTGGCGATGAGCGCGATGGCCATGCCGGCAATGCCGGCGAAGTTGCCGTTGCGGGCACCCTTCTGCTTGGAAAGCCCCGCCAGGGCCAGGATGAACAGGAGCGCGGCGGCGATGTAGGCCAGGGACTGGAAGCTGGCCGCGCCCTGCAGGATGGCCAGGTGCTGTTCGTACTGCGCCACGGCCGATTGGTCGATAAGAAGTTCCATTAGTCCTCAGAGCTCCTCTGGAACATGCTGAGCATCCTGTGCGTCACGAGGAAGCCGCCGAAGATGTTGATGGACGCGATGACCATGGCCACGAACGACAGGACCACGACCACGGGGTTGCCGGAACTGACCAGCAGCATGGCGCCCACGATGATGATGCCCGATATGGCGTTCGTCACGGACATGAGCGGCGTGTGCAGCGAGTGCGACACGCCGGTGATCACGTAGAAGCCCACGACCACGGCCAGCGCGAACACGATGAAGTGCGGCTGCATTCCGGCCGGGGCGAACAGCACCAGCAGGGCGGAAAGAAGCACGGCAGCCACCTTCCACCACCACTTGCGCCAGCCCGGAAGCTCGTCCGCGGCGATGTCCTGCGCGGTGACGTCGCCGGTCGGGGCGCCCTGCGGCTTCGCCGGCACCTGCTGGGCCGACACCTTCACCGGAGGCGGAGGCCACATGATGGCACCATCCAGCGTGACGGTCATGCCCCGTATTATCTCGTCGTCCTCGTCCAGCACCAGCCTTCCGTCCTTGTCCGGCGTGGCCAGCTTGAAGAAGTTCACGATGTTCTGCCCGTACAGCTGCGAGGCCTGGCCGGCCAGACGCGAGGGCAGGTTGGTGTAGCCGATGATGGTGACGCCGTTGGCGGTGGTGTACACGTTGTTGTATTCCGTGAGCGACGTGTTGCCGCCCTCGGGCGATGCGCCCAGGTCGACTATCACCGAGCCGGGCTTCATGTGCGCTATGGCGTCCTCGTCCAAAAGCAGCGGGGGCGTGCGTCCGGCAACCATTGCGGTGGTGATGACGACGTCGGCCTTGGCGGCCTCCTCGGCGTACACCTCGTTGGCCAGCTTGGCCTCCTCTTCCGTCATGGCGCGTGCGTAGCCGTCCTCGGAATGCTGCCTCACGGGAATCTCCACGAAGGTTCCGCCCAGCGACTCCACCTGGTCGTACACCTCGGGGCGCACGTCGGTGGCGTACACGTCGGCGCCCATGGAACTCGCAGTGCCTATGGCGGAAAGGCCCGCCACGCCGACGCCGATGACGTACACGCGCGACGGCGGGATCTTGCCCGCAGCGGTCATCTGGCCTCCGAACGAGCGCCCGAGCGCCTCGGCCGCCTCGATGACGGCGCGATAGCCCGAAAGGTTGGTCATGGACGAGCGCGCGTCGATGGACTGCGCGCGCGATATGCGCGGAACGGCGTCCATGGATATGGCGGTAAGGCCGCGGCCGGAAAGGTCTTGGACGAGGTCGGGGTGTATTCCGGGGTTCAGGCGCGACACCAGCACGGCGTCCTTGCGCATCAGGTCGAGCTGCCAAGGTGCAGGCGGGTCCAGCGCGATCACTATGTCGCAGCCCCAGGCCTCCTTGGCGTCGACGATGGGAATCCCAGCCTCGGCGTACTGCTCGTCGAAGTAGGTGGCCAGATCTCCCGCACCCGACTCGATGCACACCTCGTATCCGAGCCTCGTCAGCTTCTTCGCAGTGTCGGGAGTGGCCGCGACGCGGGTCTGGTCCTCGGCGGCCTCCTTGGGGATTCCGATTCTCACTTGTGCACTTCCTTCATCGTGTTACACGCAAGCTCGACATGTTACTCCCTTGGCGCCGACGCGCGCAACGGCGTGCAGACAAGGCGTCGACCGCCGACGGACACGTTTCGCCAAGGGTTCCAAGCCGTCATAATTCTATTGGCAACGGGAAACGGGCCGCTTTTGAAAGTAGAATTGTTTCTCAACCATAAACATCGGCGCCACGCCGGCAAGGTGCCGCGCCACATGACCGCAGGACGCCGTCGAAGGAGAGCCCATGGCCCGCGAATCGCTTGCATCGAAGAGGGAGCGCGCGAAGCTCGTCGAGGAGCGCATGTACGAATACTACGGGCCAGGCGAGGCCTCTCTGGACTATGGAAGCCCGTTCCAGCTGACCGTTGCGGTCGTGCTTTCGGCCCAATGCACGGACGCCGCCGTGAACAAGGTCACACCCGTGCTGTTCGACAGGTTTGGAAACCCCGGGCTTATGGCGCAGGCCTCGGTGTCCGACATCGAGGAGATCATCCACTCGCTGGGCTTCTACCACGCCAAGGCCAAGAACCTGGTGGCCTTGGCGCAAACCTGCATGGCCGACTTCGGCGGCGAGGTGCCCGCCGACATCGACCTGCTGCAGAAGCTCCCGGGGGTGGGGCGCAAGACGGCGAACTGCGTGATGTGCGAGGCGTTCAAGCAGCCGCAGGGCATCGCGGTGGACACGCACGTGTACCGCATCGCCCACCGCCTGAAGCTGGCCGGCCCTTCCGCCGACACCCCGCAGAAGACCGAGGACGTGCTGCTCAAGGTGTTCCCCCGCGAGGTGTGGGGATACGTGAACCACCAGTGGGTACACTTCGGCCGGGAGTTCTGCCGGGCGCGCAGCCCGCTGTGCGGCGAATGCATCATCGGCGACCTATGCCCCACCCGCGGGCAATGGAGTTGATGTCGCGGGGCGCGGAATGCCACGAGCGTAGTTGAAAGCCAAAGGAGCCGAGAAATCCACTCGGAAGGAGTGGAAGTATCCATGCTCTCCGCAGGGCTCGGCTCCCGCGGTGCGGGCTTTGACGGAGGTTCTGCGGAACTCGACGCCGCTTTGCGGCGCCTCAGACAGTCCTCGAACCCCGTCTCCGTCAAAACCCGCTCCGCAGCCTCGCAAGCGGATTCGCAATGGAAACTTCCACTCCTTTCGAGTTAGTTCGAGGCGACGACGCGTCGAAGCGAGGGCATCCCGCGCCCTCACGCTTACGCCAGCTTCGTTTCTATCTCAATGTAGCCCATCTCTTCGGGTTCGGGCACGCCGAAGGGTTCTCCGCCCTTGCTTGCGTCCTCGTCGGCCTGGAAGAACAGCGTGCGCTGCTCGCGTGCCTCGGCTTCCTTTTCCGCCAGGTTGCTCTTCGCCACCGCAATCATCAGCTTGATGCGGTTCAGCTGGTTCACCTCCGACGCGCCGGGGTCGTAGTCCACGGCCACGATGTTGCTTTCCGGGTAGCGTCGGCGCAGCTCCTTGATGACCGACTTGCCCACCACATGGTTGGGGAGGCACGCGAACGGCTGCGTGCACACGATGTTCGGGCAGCCCGAACGTATCAGCTCGACCATCTCGGCGGTCAAAAGCCATCCCTCGCCCATCGAGTTGCATAGCGACAGTATCTCGCTGGCGTACTCGGCCAGCTCGTAGATGTCAGCCGGCACCTCGAAGCGGTGCGAGCGCGCGAGAGCGTCGCGCACGGGCTTGCGGAACGCCTTGATGGCCGAAAGCCCGATGCGGCTTCCGAGCGCCGACTTGGCCGACTTCCCGATCTGGCGCTGGAAGATGCCGCCCGCTATGCCGAACAGGAAGAACTCGATCAGCCCGGGGACCACCACCTCGCAGCCCTCCGCCTCCACCTGCTCGACGATCTGGTTGTTCGCCGTGGGATGGAACTTCACAAGGATCTCGCCCACGATCCCCACCTTGGGCTTGGTGCCCTCGCCTGCAAGCGGCAACGTGTCGAAGTCGTCCACGATGCGGTTCACCGTGCGCTTGAACTCCGACAGCTTCACGCCGCGTTCCAGCTGCGACTTGCATTCGGCCATCCAGTAGTCGGACAGCCGCCGGGCGCTTCCAGGCTCCATCTCGTAGGGACGCGTGCGGTACAGGCACATCATCAGCAGGTCGCCGTACTGAAGCGCGAATATGGCCTGGTACAGCATGGCCGGCGTGATGTTGAAGCCGGGGTTCACCTCGCCCAGGTCCTTGAACGACAGCGCAATCACGGGGATATGCCCCAGCCCCACCGCCTTCAGGGCCTTGCGAATCAGCGAGATGTAGTTGGTGGCGCGGCAGCCGCCGCCCGTCTGCGTGATGAGCACGGCCAGCCTGTCGGTGTCGTAGCGGCCGCTCATGACGGCCTCCATGATCTGGCCGGTCACCAGGATGGACGGGTAGCAGATGTCGTTGTTCACGTACTTCAGCCCCGCGTCCACGGCGCCGTGGTCCACCGACGGAAGCAGCTCCACGTTGTAGCCGTTGCGCTTGAAGATGGGCACAAGAAGCTCGAAGTGGAACGGCGCCATCTGCGGCGCGAGGATGGTGTACCCCTCCTCCTTCATCTGCTCGGTGAACTGAGGACGGTCGAACTCGGTGGATGCGCCCTCGCGCTGCTGAACCTGCGCGGCGCTCGCCACGCCGTCGGCCTTCTGCGAGAACGAATCGGGCACCAGCGAGTCGATGTCCTCGATGTTGATCGACACGGCGGGGCATCCTGCCTTGGCCGCCGCCTCCTCGCGGGCAAGCTCGGCCTCGCGGTCGGACTGGTCCTTAAGGGCAGCCAGCAGGCTGCGGATGCGGATGCGCGCGGCGCCCAGGTTCGACACCTCGTCGATCTTCAGCGTGGTGTACACCTTCCCCGCGGCCTCCAGCACCTCCTGCACCTGGTCGACGGTGAGCGCGTCAAGCCCGCAGCCGAACGAGTTCAGCTGAACGAGGTCGAGGTCGGAACGCTGCGTGCACACCTTGGCCGCAGCGTACAGGCGCGTGTGGTACATCCACTGGTCCACCACGCGGATGGGGCGCTCGAGCTGTCCCAGGTGCGCGATGGAATCCTCCGTGAGCACGGCAAGCCCGAAGCTGGTCAGAAGCTCGGGGATGGCGTGGTTGATTTCCGGGTCCTGATGGTAGGGGCGCCCGGCCAGCACGATTCCGCGCGTGCCCGTCTGCTCCATCCATGCCAGCGTCTCCACGCCCGCACGCCGCATGTCGCGCTTGAACGCCTCGTCCTCTTCCCAGGCGGCGTCGACCGCGTCGTCTATCTGCTTCTGCGTGATGGGGTTCTCGTGCGCCCCCACCTCGTCACGGAAGGTTCCTGTCAGCTCGGAATAAAGGCGCTTCTTCAGCTTCTCCTTGTCGTCGTAGGGAAGCCACGGGGACACGAAGGCCACCGGCGAGTCCTGCAGCTCGTCGATGTTCAGACGCAGCGCCTCGGGATAGCTGGCCACGATGGGGCAGTTGAAGTGGTTGCCTGCGGTGGCGTCCTCCTGGCGCTCCCACTTGCTGCAAGGCATCCATATGAAGTCGACGGCGTCGTCGCCTTCCTTCGCCAGCAGGTTCATTATGTGCCCGTGCGACAGCTTCGCCGGGTAGCACACCGACTCCGACGGCATCGACTCGATGCCCGCCTCGTACGTTTTCTTCGTGGACGCGTCGGACAGCACCACGCGATAGCCCAGCTTCGTGAAGAAGGTGAACCAGAACGGATAGTTCTCGTACATGTTGAGCGCGCGCGGGATGCCCACGGTGCCGCAGGCCTCGTCGGCCGGGATGGGTTCGTAGTCGCCGAACAGGCGCTGCGACTTCCACTCGAACAGGTTCGGAACGTCCGACTTCGCGCCAACGCCCAGGCTTTCGCCCTTCTCGCAGCGGTTGCCGGTGATGAAGCGTCGGTGCTTGCCGGTGGCCTCGTCGATGCCGAAGTCGTTCACGGTCAGCAGGCAGCTGTTCGAGCAGCCTTTGCAGCGCACCGTGCGGTGCGTGGGGGAAAGCGCCTCTATCTCCTTGAGCGAAAGCAGCCCGCTCATGGGCACCATGGGCCCCACGTCGGGTGACAGCGGCACGTTCTCCGTGAGCCTCTTCGTCTCCTCGAACCGGTCGCGCGCG
>CAQLOA010000016.1 GCA_948829205.1 uncultured Eggerthellaceae bacterium | reverse complement strand
GGCCAACAGCAGCGCGATCCATTCGAGCACCGTATGGGTTCCGTCAAGGAGATCGAGCACGGCGAGGCCATCCCCGTCAAGCTCGTAGGCGTTGGCGAGCCCATCCGCCTTCTGCTTGCAGGCCCACTCGCACGCCTTCTCGAATTCCTCCGTGCAATAGAAGCCGCGCCCGTAGTCGTTATGCGGCTTCCCCTTGTCTAGAGAAGGCATCGGCACGGGAGTGGGCGAGCCGTGGTAGAGAAGGGTGGGTGCGCCTTTCGAAATCGGGATTGCGCTCACTGCAACGCCCCCTCTGGGTCTTGGGGCCGATATGAAGGCCTGTATTATATCAAATGTATCATCACAATGATAGTTATAAGCACTTGGAAAGCTCTGCGCGCCAAGTCTTCTGCTTGACGTTGCTGAACGCAACCTTCAGAACCGTCTACGCATGAAGCACCAACTAAGACATGACAACCAACACGGCTTCTGTCACGCTTAAGAAAGTCCTCGTTTCCAGTGCAGAAAGGCGCATGGCATGACCGAGAAGGAAAAAATGCTTGTTGGCGTCCTCTACGACGCCAACCAAGACGAGGAGCTCGAAGCCGAACGCATGCGGTGCAAGGATCTTTGCTTCGACTTCAACAACACTCGCCCATCGCAAACAGGGCGGCAGGCAGAGCTTCTGAGGCAGATCGTCGGAACGCTTGGCGAGGACTGCCGGGTGACTGCGCCATTCTGGTGCGACTATGGATACAACATCCACCTGGGCGACCGCTTCTACGCCAACCACAACTGCGTGATGCTTGACGCGGCGCCCATAACGTTCGGCAGCGACGTCTACGTGGGGCCCGACTGCGGCTTCTACACTTCAGGACATCCGCTGGAGAAGGAACTGCGCAATGCCGGGCTGGAGTACGCTCACCCCATCACCGTCGGAAACGACGTGTGGATCGGCGGCGGAGTGCGCATCATGCCGGGCGTGACCGTCGGCAACAACGTCGTGATCGGGAGCGGGAGCATCGTGACGAAGGACGTCCCCTCAGGCGTCGTCGCTGCCGGCAACCCGTGTCGGGTTCTTCGCGCGCTTGCATAGGCGGAAAGCGCGCTGCCCTACTGGATGCTCTTCCCCAGGTCGTAGGCTGCCTGCAGGCCAGGGTTGCCCTCGATCGCCCCCTTCTCGTACACGTTGTTCACGATGACTTCGCCCAGGTTCTCCTGCTTGCAGTAGTCGGCCGCCACCCGGTAGCTGTTGACGGCGGGTTCGCACGTAGTGACGTCCTTGTCCTCGAAGCACAGCAAAAGCGCGGTCTGCTTGATGCCGAAGGGCTTGGCGACGCCGCAGAACATGCGGTCCTGGAACGCGCGCAGCTGCGCGGGGAAGTTGTAGAAGTACATGGGAGTGGCGTACACGATGACGTCGGCCCCGCGCAGAAGCGGGTAGAACTCCTGCATGTCGTCGCGCTGGACGCACTCGCCGTCGTGCGCGAAGCAGTACTCGCAGGCCATACATCCGGCGATCTTCGCATGCCCCACGTCTATGCGGGTCACGTTGTTGCCCGCCTCGGTCGCGCCGCGCTCGAACCAGTCGGCGAGCATGTCGGAGTTGCCTTGCTTGCGCGGGCTTGCATGAACCAGAAGGATGCTCTTAGCCATGTTGGGTACTCTCCTTCGCGATGGCGGACAAGGCGTTGCGCGACCAATGATGACATTATCCCCGCCCCGTGTCACGTGCCCGTGTCACGCGTCACACCCTGCCTGTCCCGTGCCACGCCCCCGCCTGCATGCGAAACAGGGGAGCACGTGAAGCGCTCCCCTGCGAACATGCGTGCATTTCCTGCGGCAATGCACGAACAGTCCTTGCCGCATCGCTCCTACTGCACGGGAAACTCGGTCCCGCCGACGGTGATGCTTGAGACGTGCGCGACGTCGACGACCTGCGGAAGGAACAGGCTCTGCCTGCACGTCAGCGACCCGTCGTCTTCCCACTGCATGGCCATCCCGCCGTTGTTCTTGACCACGACCGTGCTTCCGTCGTCCATCAGGATCGTCACGTCCCCCGCCACATGCGCTTCGGTGACTTCATCGCCTACTGCATCGGGATCGACTTCGCCTTCGCCGTAGGCGTATTCCACCGTGACGGCTATCGGAGACAGCGTCAGCTCCGTCACTATCGCCTCGCCGGAAGGAGTGCCTAATGCCCCGGCCGCAGCCACTTCGACGGATGCGTCCTCGCATTCGATGACGAAGCTGAGGTTCCAGTCGCCCGCCGCCATGACAGGCGCGTCCTCGTAGGAATCGCCCGTCACGCGGAAGTTCCCGAACTGCGCATGCACGGTGCGGCCCATGAGGGTGCGGTCGCCGCTCTGCACCGACATCTGCTCGACCATCTGGATGGCGTTGTCCGCCGGGTCGGCATCGTAGAAGTAGCTCCCGCCATAAGCGCCCTGTCCGCCGCCATCGAAGGGGCTGTACAGGCCCGCGATGTCCGTGGACTGCCCCTCGTTCAAGACGTTGAGGTACCCGTACTCGTTCGCCTCGAGTCCTTCGAAGGCCGTTCCGTCGTCCTTGCTGATCGAGTAGATGATGGCGTAGTTCTGCCTGTCGGCGATGACCGCGTCGGCGGACACCGTCACGCCGTTGCAGCTCTGGGCGGCACCGATGGGGTGCCCGACCTTGTCGACCACCTCCGTGGGGGCCGGCCCGGCGCCGAAGATCCCCGCCACGGCGTCCGAGACGCTCACCAACGCGCCGGACGCGTAGGCGAACGTGCCCATGCCGAACAACGCGACGACCGCAGCCACCGCGGCTGCAAAGCGGAAGGGCGCCCTGCTCTTCCTGGCCCGCGCCCTATGCGGGGTCGCAACGCCCTCGCGGACCTGCTGGGCGGCGACCGACCGGTTGATGTTCTGCTCCATGCGCTCCTTCGCGGAGGCGTCGAACTCCATCGCGTTCAGCTCGCCTTTGAGGGCGGCGGCCAGCTCGCCGTCGAACCCTGCGCCTGCGGCCTTGGATGCGCCGTCGTTCCTGCAGCTGCTATTCAATGACGTCATGATGGCTCCTCTCGATGGCCTTCCGCAAAGCCTCCCGCGCACGGGATAGGCGCTTCGTGACGGCCGCGACGGATTTGTTCTCTATGGATGCGATCTGCGCGATGCTCATGTCCTCGTAATAGTGCAGAAAGACTGCGACCCGCTGGTCTTCGGGAAGCTGGTTGACGGCGTCAAGCACGCCGCTCTGCTGCGACATGAACACCTCTTCGGCGCTCGGCGCCGTCGGGTGCGGCGTCGTCTCGTCGAAGCGCACGTTGCGCTTTCGGTGGGCGCCCTTCAAGACGTCCTTGCAGCGGTTCACCGTGGTGCGTATGACCCATGCCTTCTCGTGCTCGGGGCTCGAGAACGGGGGCGCGTTGAGCATCAGTTTGATGAGGACGTCCTGGACGATGTCCTCCGCATCGGAGCTGCTGCCAAGATAGGTGAAGCTCAGCCTGAGAATGAGGTCCGAATAGCGCTCGACATATTCGGCCGAATCTGCTTTGGTCATAGCATCAGGCCTTCGCCTCGACTGGCGCGGGGCCGCAGCCGCCGGCCAGGAAGTGTTCCCTATGGCACATTCTAATGACATTTCCTCTCCAATGGATCGTGGTCTGCCTTTCGTCCTTGCAAGGCTTCTACCAATAAAACGATCCACGGGAGCGGAACCTGACATTTTTCAGGGTTGGAAATAGGTGTCGCATGACGGCGGCAAGTTCGCCGAGGCAAGCAGTTCAGGACGTAAGAAACATCGCCGGAATATGCATTGCAACATGCAGATACCCTTATATCTTACATTCTTGACGTACGTAATAGCGTACGTATAATGAAGTCATCTGCATAGGCTGAAAGGGGTAACCATGACCAGCGTAACGGCCACCGCCGCCCGCAAGGACATATACAACCTCATCGCCCGCGTGAACGAGGACTGCAAGCCCGTCGCAATCACCAATTCCAAGGGCAAGGGGGCGGTTCTTGTCGGCGAGGACGACTGGTCGGCGATCGAGGAGACGCTATACATCCTTGGCACGCCCGGCATGGCGGAAAAGCTTGTCGATGCGCACAACGAAGGCCTCGACGACTGCATCCCTGCCGATGCCCTGGAGTGGTAGGCCGTGTACAGGGTCGTGTTCACCAAGCAGGCGGCGAAGGACGCGAAGAAGCTGAAGGCTGCAGGGCTTGACGCCAAGGCCAAGGAGCTCGTGGGCATCGTTTCAGCCGACCCGTTCGCCTACCCGCCAGCATTCGAGCCATTGGTTGGAAGCCTTGCAGGCATGTATTCCAGGCGCATCAACCGGCAGCATCGGCTCGTGTACGAGGTCATAGACGAGGCTGCAGACTGCGACGGCATGC
Source organism: uncultured Eggerthellaceae bacterium (assembly GCA_948829205.1). Lineage (GTDB taxonomy): Bacteria > Actinomycetota > Coriobacteriia > Coriobacteriales > Eggerthellaceae > MGBC163016. The sequence continues at coordinate 11,774 of CAQLOA010000016.1, read as the reverse complement.
CCATACAGGGCACAGTCAAAGTCCTGAGCATGTGGACCCATTACGAGTCCCTATAGGACGGAAGCAACGTCATCGCATCGGTGACCGTCCGGCTTTAGGGCCTGCGGGCGCGTCAGCGCTTCGCTTCGGCGGCCTCCAGAAGCCGCTGCAGCTCCTCGGCATGCGAGCGGCGCTTGTCGGTGGCCGTACCCACGATGGCGACGGAGCGGTACTTCCCGTACTTCTGGAAGAAGGCGGGGATCGCCTTGCGCTCTTCCATCTCCTTGGCGTAGCGAGCGAAGTACTCCTGGTAGGGAAGCCCGTGGTCGAGATAGTCGTCCAGAAGCGTCTTCGAGGGCGAGTACTCCACGTCGTGGGCGTAGTCGGCGTGCGCGATGACGTGCGTGAAGTACTCCAGGTCCTCCTGCTTGGTGAACCCCGCCAGCTGGTTGGTGTTCCGAAGGCGGATGTCCAGCACCAGGTCGGTCTTCCAGCCGAGTATCTTGTCGAAGAACTCCTCGGCTGTGGTCTGATACGCCGAGAGCACATGGATTTCCATGAGGGCTCCTTCCCTGCGCGAATGCCTTTTCAAGAGCGCATGATAAGCCCGTAGATGGTTGGCGATGCATGGGCTTCCGGCTCTGACACCAAGGCGAATCCTTGCCGAAAGACTTTGTGACAGGGTCTTTTCGTTCGCGTTACAAACGCCATAGCGAACGCCTTTGCCTGGCAGCATCCGTATCCTGTTGTGCGCGGGCATGAAGGTCCGTCCAAGACGGGACTGGCCAGCACGGATTCACGGTCGAGCGAGGAAAGGGACGCCATGAAGGAAACGTTCCTGCAGGACTTCGAATGGTATCTGCCAAACGACGGAAGCTTCTGGGACACCGTATGCGACCAGGCGGAAGACCTCGCGCGCCTCGGGTTCACGCATGTCTGGCTGCCGCCTGCATACAAGGGGCAGGCCGGCTCCGACGACGTCGGCTACGGGGTCTACGACCTATTCGACCTGGGTGAATTCGACCAGAAGGGCACCGTGGAAACCAAGTACGGCAGCGTCGAGGAGTACCTTGCCGCCATCAAGAAGCTGCACGACAACGGCCTCAAGGTCATCGGCGACATCGTCCTCAACCACAGAATGGGCGCGGACGGGACGGAGACCGTCAACGCCACCTCGTGCGACCCAGGCAACCGCCTGCAGAGCACGAGCGGCGAACACGAGGCCGACGTGTGGACGAAGTTCACCTTCCCGGGAAGGGCCGGGGCGTACGACGACTTCGAATGGAGCGCCGACGATTTCACCGGAACCGATCGCGACGAGCGCACGGGCAGCAACGACATCCTGTCGTTCTCGGGAAAGCATTGGAACGAGAACGTGAGCAAGGAGTCCGGCAACTTCGACTTCATAATGGGCGACGACGTGGACTTCGACAAGCCCGAGGTCGTGGAGCAGCTGACCAAGTGGGGGCTGTGGTACACGGAGAAGGCCGGGCTGGACGGGTTTCGCATCGACGCCGTGAAGAGCATCGACTCCACCTTCTTCGGCCCGTGGCTGAAGAAGATGTCCGAGGTGGGCAACCATCCCCTGTTCGCCGTCGGCGAGTTCTGGAGCGGCAACAGCCAGGACCTGGCCGACTACATAGAGAGCAGCGGATGCTGCATGAGGCTGTTCGACGTGCCTCTGCACTTCAAGCTGCAGCAGGCGTCGCAGCAGTCGGCCGACTACGACATGCACCAGCTCTTCGACGGGACCATAACGTCATGGGAGCCCGACTTCTCCTGCGCGTTCGTTGACAACCACGACACCCAACCAGGGCAGGCGCTGGAAAGCTGGGTGGACGACGGCTTCAAGACCCGCGCCTATGCGTCCATCCTGCTCCGCGACGCACAGGCGCCTTTCGTCTTCTACGGCGACTTGTGGGGCATTCCGCACGACGGAAAGCAGCCGGTGCCGTTCCTGCGCGAGATAGTGTGGGTTCGCGCGAACCTGCTGGGGGACGAGCTGGTGGACATGAACGATGCGGACCACCAGAAGATGACGTGGCTGATGCGCGGAGACCATCCCGTGTTCGTCGTGTGGAGCGGCGCGGACTGGAAGCAGAAGGACGTTGTGGAACCCGCGCTTGCGGGAAGGACGTTCGTGGACGTGACCGACCCTTCGCACCTGGTTCCCGTGGGGGAAGGCGGCGAAGCCAGCTTCACATGCGGACCTTCCGGCTGCGGGATATACGTGACCGCAGAGGACTACGACGCCCTGAAAACGGATCTGTACGGGTGAGCCAGCCTCGTCCTGTGTCACCCTCAAGGTGGCAGCATCCTCCGTTCTGCGCATCCTTTCGAACGCCACAAGGCGTTGCTTCCAGCCTCCAGCTACTGGGTTAAGATGGAGGCCGCAACCCGCATCGTCCAAGGAGAGGCCGCGCCCATGCCGCAGTTCGAGCACTACATGTACGTGTTGGAGTGCGCGGACGGAAGCCTTTACGCCGGCTACGCCACGGACGTCGACAGGCGCGTGGCGACCCACCAGGCAGGCAAAGGGGCCAAGTACACGAAGGCGCGACTGCCGGTAAGGCTTCTGGCCAAGGCCAGGTTCTATTCCAAGGAACGCGCCATGAGCGCCGAGGCCCGCTTCAAGCGCCTGTCGAGAGGCGAGAAGGAACGCTTGCTCGGGATGGCCGCCGAAAGCTCGTTCAAGGAAGCGCTGAAGTCGGAGCTTCCAGGCTTCGGCGAAGAGCCAGCGCTTGAGTTCGTCGACAGGCTGATATCCGAGAACTTCGACGAGGGATACCGGGACTTCCAGTCGAAGCTCATGCCCACGGTGGGCCCTGAGACGTTCGCCGGGGTCAGGACGCCTGCCTTGCGCAAGATCGCGAAGCAGCTGCGCAAGCGAGACGACGCGCGTAACTTCATGCGGGCCCTTCCTCACAGGCTGTTCGACGAGAACCAAATCCACGCCTTCGCCATAGGGCTCGAACGCGACTACGACGCGGCGGTCGACGAGCTCGACCGGTTCCTGCCGTTCGTGGACAACTGGGCCACCTGCGACCAACTGTCCGCGAAGGTGCTTGCGTCGCAGCCCGAACAGACGCTGCAGAAGGCGCGCAAGTGGATGGCTTCGCCCCACTGCTACACGATACGTTTCGGAATCGGGGTGCTGATGCGGCTGTACCTGGACGACCTCTTCCAGCCCGAGCTCCTCGCGCTCGTGGCCGCGACGCGCATGCCGTCGACGGCCGGCGATCCCGCAAGCGATTCGGACGTCTACTACGTGGACATGATGCGCGCGTGGTACTTCGCCGAGGCGCTGGTGCGGCAAGAGGAGGCCGCGCTTCCCTACTTCGAGCAGAAAGGCGATGCGGCGTTTCTGGACGAATGGACGCGCAGGAAGGCCATCCAGAAGGCCATCGAGAGCCTTCGCGTGCCGGACGAGCTGAAAGGCCATCTGCGCACGCTGCGCTAGACAGTGAGTGAGCAAATTTGCTCAGCTATTGAGCATTTTTGCTCAATAGGCACCTTTCCACCTCTTTGCTGCATGAGAAAGCGCCATATGGAGCAAAAGGCGGACCGTCCCTTTTGCTCGCTCTTCCGGCGCGGCTGCATCTTGGTAGGCACCGGATGCATCTTGGGCCGACGTGCCCGACACCACCGCCCATCCTCCCTATAATCTGCACTCGAAGGGAGGACCCCATGAAGATCGACATCGAAGAGTGCGCGGCTCTGCGCGAGACCGAGGTGCTGATACGCTGCCGCAAGGCGGACGAGCGCGTCGCCTCCATCGTGTCGAGCCTGCAGATGCACGACCTGCGCGTCGCCGGCAAGAGTGACGGCGAGATGGCCTCGGTGCCGGCGGCCGCCATCCTCTACGTCGAATGCGTCGACAGCAGAACGTTCGCCTACACGCAAGACTCCGTACTTGAGCTCAGCTTGCGACTCTACGAACTGGAGGACCGCCTTGAAGGCGCGAGCTTCGTCCGCATCGCATTCGCCGTCGCCATGGTCTTCTTCCTTGCCGCAGGCACGATCTTCAAGGGCGAAAGCCATGCGTCAGGCATGATGATGGGCTGGGGGCTGCTGGTCGCCTGCATCGTATCGAGCGGGCTGCAGCTCGTCTTCTTCACGCCTGCCCTCATCAAGCGGATGAGCTACCCCGTTCGCGTGACGCTCTTCGGGCTGTGCTTCTTCCCCGTGCTTGCCGGAATCGCGGCGCTCTTCTCCTGGCTTCCTGTGGAATACCCCGCTGCATGGATCAGCTTCGCGGTTGCTTACCTGGTGATTTTGGGCATCCTGAGCCTCGTGTTCACCTGCGTGTGCAAGCATCAGATAAAAGAGCTGAACGACAACCTCGCCGCCTACAAGCAGCAGCATCGGCAGTAGAGGGCGCTGGACGAGCGATCAGCATTTTTGAGGTATCTCAAGAACCACTGCGAGTTGCTTCGAAACAGAATCCATGGTCGCTTCGTCAAGTTCGCCAATCCTGAAACCAAGCAGCTTTCGATCCACTGTGACTATCTTGTCCGTCATTACGTAGCTTGTCTTTTCCAGGCCGTTGTCATCAGTTGGCTCGACGCAAACCCGCGTTGGAATGTTTTCGGACTCGAACGTAGTGAAAAGGCACAAGATGACGGAATCGAAGGCTACAAGATCATCGCTTTGGACGATCACAACCGGACGTGCCTTGCTTGCGTAGCTAGTATCCTGAAGCGTCCAGATCTCCCCGCGCTTCATCGGGCAGTCTCCAAGGCGAGATCGCTTGCAAACCTCGTGGCATCCGCTTCGCTATCGAAAGCCTCCACCTTCGGTGTGCGCGCAACACGCACGTCGAAAGGAAAGCCGCCGGCTTCGTTGAACGCACTCACAAACATGCGGAGCGCATCCGCAGGGGTGGTGCCGAGTCTCGTCGTTATGCTTTTGAACATCATGGCCTGTTCGTCTTCCACCCGTGTTGCAAACTGAGTCTTCGCCATAATGACCTCCTTCAAACGTGCCATCATTATACTTCGTTTTGTATTGTATTGTTTAGTTTTGCTACATATTGATGCAAAAATGATAAGTTTAGCTAAGCATGTTAAACATCAGACCAAGGGCTTATCCTTCCCGGGACCCGCAGAGAAACCGTATCCGTTGCCCGTCTTTTTCAACGGAACCGCAAACAAGTCAATGGTCTGATGACAGGTAAGGCATACAGCGCCCCTGCTCGCCTCGCATCCATATAATCCTGAGGTCAACCGAGAAAAGGAGGAACCATGTATTACGAAACCGTCGACGCAACATTCGTTCTCGATCACCTGGGCACGATGCCTCTTCTTGACGTCAGGCCGCTCGAAATGTACGAGGAGAGCAGGATCCCCGGCGCCGTTTCGGTCCGCCTCATGGAGGCCATGGGCGCGGACGGCGACACGGCGGAGGTGTTCGCCTGTCGCGTCGCCGAAGCCGGGTTCGCGCCCGACGACGAGTTCATCGTGTACTGCTACAACGGAGGCCTCGCGAACGAGGCATGCACGCTTCTGGAATCCAAGGGATACACTGGACAGCTTTGCTACGAGGGAAGCTGGGTCGACTGGATCTCGGACCCGAGCCGCCCCATCGAGAAATAACGGAGGCAGGCACAGGTTGCCGTACGGAACCTAGGAAGGTAACGCTATAATGGGTAACCACTGCGGGCGTAGTTCAATGGTAGAACAGGAGCTTCCCAAGCTTCTAACGCGGGTTCGATTCCCGTCGCCCGCTCCATAGCACGCACCGAACGCCGTCAGAAAGACGGCGTTCGTGTTTCATCCCATATGTCCATCCGATGGCATCAGGAATTTCCGGCTCTCATCCCTTACAGGCTCCCTTCACCGTTTCCGAGCCAATGCAAAACGCCGCATATAACGGAAAATCGCGCAACAGCACCTCACCATCGGCCCCTTCAATGGCGCTTGTTCCGAAATTTGCCTCCGAAAGCCTGATTGCGTAGGGCGAGTTGCCCTCCCTCATAAGCTTCATCAGGCTCTTTGCCTTGACGTTTCGTGCCGACTTGACCTCGACGGGAACGACCTGCGCCATGCGATCCTGAAAGACGAAGTCCACCTCCCCGTTTCCCACCTTGTCATTTGGCATCCAATAGAACGTCCTCAGCCCGTTTGCCTGCAGCGCTTGCATGACGTAGTTTTCGGCAAGCGCCCCGCGGAAGTCGGAAGCGAGGATCGATCTCCTCCCGTCGTCAAGAAACACCACCGGGTCGATCCCGAACTTATGGAACATGATGCCCGTATCGGCCACATACACCTTGAAGTAGCTCCCGTCCTCGTCATTGTATGGAGCCAGCGGAGCGCGATCGTCGCACGTCAAGTCGTTTATCGAAATCACGCCAGCCGCGGCAAGCCATTCAAGGGGCTCTAGAAGGCGCTCTCGACGCCCTCCACGTATTACCTCGGAATACTTGAACTTCTTCGTCGACGCACGAAGGAGCTGCTTGGGGAGACTGTCCCAGATCCGCTTTGCCGAAATGCCGCTTATGCCGTTTTCGGGATCGGTCATGTCTGCCGTGTAGGTAGCGTCTATCTCAACCTGCACCTCGCCGGCCGCCAAGAACCCGCCTTCATGACGATAGGCATCAAGCACCCGGGGCATTCCTCCGAGCACCAAGTATTTGTGATACTGGTCAAGGGCTTGGTCATGCCGAACATATGGCTCGCCCGTTTCGGCATGCGCCCGTATGTCGCGAGCCATGGCGTCTTCGTCCAAGGCCCAAAGGTATTCCTCGAAATCGAGCGGATGAAGCTCGAGCTGCCGCACCCCGGAAGGAAAAGGCAGGCTCCTTCGTTTGGTGGTTACCCCAAGCAGGCTCCCCGTAGCCAGGACGCGCCAATGAGTTCCCTCGAAAAACCTGAGGGCATTCAGCGCCTGTTCGCACAGCTGGACCTCGTCGAGAATGACAAGCGTCTTTTCCGGGAGGATGGACATGCCCTTGTACTCGGAAATGCGCCTGACTATTCCGTCCACGTCATCGGTTGGCCAATCAAAAATCGCCTGAGCCCTCGAGAGGTCCGTCTGGAAATCAAGCTTCACAAAACCATCGGCGAAGCACTCCTTGCCCATGTGCTCCGCAAGCACCGTCTTTCCCACACGGCGCGCACCCTGAATGAGAAGAGGCTGCATGCGGGCAGAAGAGGCCCAATGTGCAATATCCGCTTCAAGCTTGCGGCGCATGTATTCCATGAAATCAGCCTCCCTGAATCAAACTTGTACGAGTTTAATCCATTTCTCAGTTTCATGTACGTCCTGTACACGAAAATTAGAAATTTCATGTACAAGTTGTACACGAAAACAAAATAACATGTCGACAAATAGAGAAGCCCTCGACTTCCCAAGCTTCTAATGCGGGTTCGATTCCCGTCGCCCGCTCCATTCCAAAACCGCTTCCCTCAACATCAACAAAACGCTCGGCAAGCCTTGCCGGTAATCGAATCCGCGAGACGGCGCATGCGAGCACATGACGTGGCATTCCCTCGCCTCCGCCACATCGTGCGGAAGGCGCCCTAGACCGCCACCATGGCGGCGATGCAGGCAAAGCCAGCCGCCACTCCAAGCACCGCTCCGGCCACCACGTCGCGCGGGAAGTGCACCCCTTCCAAGACACGTGCGACGCCCAGCGCGGTGGCCAGCAGCAGAGGCACCATGCCGCCAAACGAGCGGAACACGACAGCGAACATGGTTGCGATGAGGAACGCGCAGAACGCATGGCGGGACGGGAACGACCTTCCGATCTTCAGGTCCTTCTTCGGCACCAGGGGCTTGATGTCGAACGCCTCGTAGGGCCGAGGCGCGTTCCGCCACCTGCGAACGAGCCCCATCGCGACGAAGCATGCCGCGGTCGACGCGACGTACCCTATGATCGCCGCCGGCATGGCCCTTGCGCTTCCCACCGCCATCAACACGTACATCGCCACGAACAGGACGACTATGGCCTTGTCTGCAGCGCGCAATGCCTTCACGCGCCTGTCCGACCCACGCCCCCGGAACCACCTCGTCCAGCGCCTCCAGCGCTCGGGATAGTCCGCTGGAACGCCGCGCGGCGCTTCAGGCTGCGGCCTTGGCTCCTCTTTCGCCATGCTGGCTTCCTCCATACGGCTATACCCTTCGCTCTATGCAACAGTAGGCGAACCGGGGACGGGGCAAGCGTTCACCTCGTTCCCCCGTTCGCCCTCCAAGGCGTCTTCTAGTCATATAGTATATGTGCGTTGGAACGGAGGCGAACGTTGGGCGAACGAAAAGAGAGCATCTGGAGCTTCCCTTACGTCGTGCTCATGGGGGTGAACCTCTTCCAGTCCATGGCCGCGTTCATGACGAACACCACTCTTCCGGTGTATGCCGACGCCCTTGGGGCGACGCCTTCCATGGTGGGGGTCATCGTCAGCTCGTTCTCCATAACGGCGCTGCTCTGCCGGCCTTTCGCAGGCCCAGCATTCGACAGCTTCTCGCGCAAGCGTCTGCTCATGGCCTCGCAGCTGGTCATATGCTCCTGCATGTTCTTGTACGGCGTCGTTGGCTCGCTGGAAGGGCTGGTGGCGGTCAGGCTGGCCCATGGGGTCGGCATCGGATGCAGCGGGCCTCTAGCCATGTCGCTGGTGTCGGAGTTCCTGCCCGAGTCGAAGTTCGCCAGCGGTATCAGCATCTACGCGCTGGCGCAGTCCTTCGCGCAGGTCGTCGGCCCGGCGGCCGGGCTGTATCTGGTGGATGCCATCGGCTTCTCGCCCTCGTACTTCCTGGCCTCGGGCTGCATCCTGGTGGCCGTCTGCGGCGTCGCGTTGATAAGGGAACCCTTCCGGGAGCGCCTGCCATACCGGCTGAAGCTAGACCGCATGTTCGCGCCCGAGGCGGTCGGGAAGGGCGTCGCGCTCATGCTGCTGGCCACGTCGTTCTCGTGCATGGGGGCCTACGTCGTGCTGTACGGGTACTCCGTGGGCGTCGAATCGATGGGCGCGTTCTTCGTCGTCTACGCCATTTGCCTGCTGGGGACGCGTCCGCTCTTCGGAAGCCTTGCCGACAGGTTCGGCGCCCCTCGAATGCTCATCGTGGGCATCGCCTTCTTCGCGGCATCCTACCTGGCGCTCTCGCTGGCGGACAGCCTTCCCGCCTTCATGGTGGCCGCAGTGCTCGGGTCGGCCGGCTTCGGATGCTGCGGGCCGCTGCTGCAGTCGGAGGCCTTGGCCTCGGTGCCGCCTTCGCGTCGCGGAGCCGCAAGCAACACCGCGTTCACCGGGCTAGACCTTGGCATGCTGATAGGCCCGCTGGCAGGGGGCACAATAGTGGAGAACCTGACGCCTGTGCTCGGCAGCCAGCCCGAGGCGTACTCGCTCATGTGGGTAGCCATGCTGGTGCCTGCAGCAGGCGCCTTGGCGGTGATTCTGCGATTCCGGAAAAACGCCGAGCGCGAAACCAAAATAGGGTAGAGCTTTTCCTGGAAAAAGCAGAAGCAAATTCAAAAAACAGAAGACGAAGAAACGGGAAACCGGAGCAACGAACGACCTGACCTCTATCACAGCTACATGCACAGCGAGAAGGCGAAGCATCCGTCCAAGAACACGACGGTCAGAAATGGGAAGGCTGCGGTGAGCGGCGTCTTCTGCGCCCAATTGCTCACCTGCCCCGACAAGTCGACGTTGGTGGCGATGCGCTCGGGCATGAGCGGGTAGCCGACGACGCAGATGAGCCCGGTGATGGCGATGGGAACTAGGAACAGCAGGTCCCACTTCTGGGAGAGCGGCTTCGGCGCAGGCTCTTCGGCCACGAAGCCGACGCGCTTTGCCGACTGCGCCTTCCAGCCCCGCGCCTGCTTGAGCGCGATGGTCTTCCGGCGGAAGTGGAGCATGATCCCATAGGCGCCGAAGCACAGGACGAGCTCGGATAAGACAAGGGCAGGCAGGAAGGCATGCTCGGGGTTTGCGAACAGGCATGCGCCACAGATCGCCGCAAGCGCCAGCGTGCCCACGGCCACAATGGCGGAATAGGAGCGCTTGAGCCGCCTGATGTCGGGGTCGCTCGAGGCGGCGTCGGGAATGGTCACAGCAAAGCACTCGCGCTTCGGCATGAGGTAGGGCGTCGCCGCCATAAGCGCACCGGTGATGGGGACGAAGAGCAGCACCAGTCCCAGCAATGCAAACATGGTCGGGTCCGTTGGATGCATGGTCTCACGCCCCTTGCACAGACGGGCTTGCGGGAGCGCATTCCGCAGCGTTTCCCGACGTGTGGGCCGGGCTCTTCTTGGGGCGCTTGGCCGACGCGGCTTCGCCCTTGTCCACCCCAACGGCCCCGTAGGCGCGGGCGGCTTGGGCGGCGGCGCATTCGAGGAACTGCCCCCGCGTGCCTCCGCATGCCCGGTAGGTGAGCGCCAGCTTGAACAACTCGCCTTCCGTCTCCTCCATCGACTTGCGGTTCTTGTCGGCGCGCGACGCGTCGCCCGGCTCGCTTATCACCGCACCGGCGCGGCCGCGCATCTGGACGTAGCCCTCGTCGCGCAGTATCGCATAGGCCTTGTTCACGGTATGCAGGTTGATTCCAAGGTCGCTTGCGAGCGAACGCACCGAGGGAAGGGACGTTCCCGGTTCCAGCTCGCCCGTGGCGATTCCTGCTATGACCTGGTCGTGTATCTGCTTGTACAGCGGCTCGGACGAGCACTCGTCTATGGACACGATCACGGCAACCAGCCCCTTCCCTTGCGTAATTATTCTATTCGCCATAGAGCATTTTAGAAGGCGATTTGTAATATGTCAAATAGAACAATTTCATTATGATGAGAGCGTGCAGCACTGCGAGTGATAAACTCGCCTCGAGACATGGGGCATAGTTTCAGGGAGCGCATCATCGGCAACGCAGGCATCATAATAGCCAACACCGGAAGCCCGGCCGCGCCTACGAGCGACGCCGTGGCCGACTACTTGCGCCTGTTCCTGTCGGACCCGCGCATATGCCCCGTGAACCCTCACGTCTGGAACCTTGTCCTCAACCGGTTCATCATCCCCAAGCGCGCACCCCGCTCGGCCGCCAAGTACGCCCGCATTTGGACCGACAGGGGCTCGCCCCTCGACATGCATATGGCGTCACTTGCCCAAAAGCTGGAAGAGGCATGCCGGGAAGACGGCGTCGTTTGCGTGCGGCACGCTTCCAGCTATTCCAAGCCGTCGTTGAAAGACGCACTTTCCAGATGCAAGGCCGCAGGCTGCGACACCGTGGTGCTAGTTCCGCTTTACCCGCAAAGCGCTTACTCCACCACCGGCGCGGTGGAACATCAGGCGGAAGAGGCGCTGGCCGCGTTAGGCTGGCGTCCCGACCTTCGCTTCGTCGACAGCTATTGCGACGATGAGGCATACATCGACGCGGTCGCCGACTCGATTGCGGCATCGGGCTTCGACGCCGGATCGCACGACCGCCTGCTGTTCGCGTTCCATTCCATCCCCGTTGCCGACATACGCAAGGGCGACACTTACGGAGAGCAGACGCAGCGCACGGCGCGCAGCGTGGCAGGAAAGCTGGGGTTGGGCGATGCGGATTGGAAGGTGGGCTACCAGTGCCGCTTCGACAAAAGCCGAAAGTGGCTGTCGCCCTTCACGGGCGCCGTCCTTGACAATCTTGCCGACGCGGAGCGCCTATTCGTGGTGGCGCCCAACTTCTCGGTCGATTGCCTGGAAACCCTATATGACATCCAGCACGAGCTGCGCGAGAAATGGCTGGCGGCCAGAAGCGGATCGGGCGCATCGAGCGCTTCGCAAGACCGAGCTGCAGACGAGTCGTTCCGCTACATACCGTGCCTGAAC
>CAQLOA010000015.1 GCA_948829205.1 uncultured Eggerthellaceae bacterium | reverse complement strand
GGTCGACCGCGTGTTCCCGGCCGAGCTGCTCATCCAGCAGTACAACTGGTGGGGCTCGTACCACAACGGCTGGCTCAACTCGTTCCTGGGCCAGGAGGGCGTGGTGCGCACGACCCCCGGCACCAACGGGACGCTGGGCTACAACTACCTGGCCAAGGACGATGACGTGTGGGTGTACACGGGCGTGACCTCGGCCACGGCCGACAACTCCATCATCGGCTTCGTGCTGGTGAACCAGCGCACTCAGGAGTCGCACTTCTACAGCGTGTCGGGCGCCACCGAGGCGTCGGCCATGAACTCGGCCGAAGGCCAGGTGCAGAACCTGCGCTACACGGCCAGCTTCCCGCTGCTGATAAACGTGGCGAACCAGCCGACGTACTTCATGGCGCTGAAGGACGCGACGTCGCTTCCGAAGAAGTTCGCCATGATAGACATACAGCGCTACCAGAACGTGGCTGTGGGCGACACGGTGGCCGACACTCAGACGGCCTATGAGGCGATGTTGGCCACGAACGGGGTGTTGTCGAACGAGACCGACCTGACCGACGTGGAGCAGCTCACGGGCACCATCGAGAACATGGCGCAGGCGGTAATAGACGGAAACTCGCACTTCTACCTGACCATAGCGGGGCAGGAGGGCATGTTCGACTTCGCGCTTCCCGGGCTGCTCGAGGTGGTCACGTACAAGGTGGGCGACCAGATAACGTTCACGTACCTGAAGGCTGAGGGATCGAACCAGGTCTATTCGATAATCGGGCCCGATGGAGAGAAGGTTGCCACCGCCTCGGGCGAGAGCAACCAGCAGGAGCAGCAGATCGACGAGGACGCCCAGCAGGAGGCGTCCTCGGCGTAGGGTCTGGCAGCGCACGCCATTTGCCGATTGAGGACATCGATTGATTCAGGCGCTTACCAGCCTTTCGGTATAGGGATATTATTTCCCTATGGTCTTTTCCAGCCTCGTATTCGTGTTCCTGTTCCTCGTCGTGTACCTCGTTACGTACACGCTTGTGAACCCACGCCATAGGAACGCGGTGCTGTTGGTCTCGTCGCTGGTGTTCTACGCCTGGGGCGGCCCGCAGTACCTGCTGGTGCTGGTGGGTGACACGCTGGTGAGCTGGTTCTTCGCCTTGCGCGTCTCGGCCTCGAAGACCGCGCTTGCCAGGAAGCTCAACCTTGTCGCGGCATGCGTCGTGCTGTTGGGTGTGCTCTGCGTCTTCAAGTATCTAGAATTCCTGATCGGCAACTTCCAGGGGCTTCTGGGCTACCAGGACATCGTGCTGGGAATAGTGCTTCCAATAGGCATATCCTTCTACACATTCCAGCTGATTTCCTACGTGGTCGACGTCTACCGCGAAGAGGTCTCGGCTCAGCGCAGCTTCTGGAAGGTGCTGCTGTATTCGTCGCTGTTCTTCCAGTGCATCGCCGGCCCCATCGTGCGCTACGAGACCATCCAGGACGAGATCGACAGCCGCAAGGTGTCCAAGAACGACGTCTACTACGGTGTGCGCAGGTTCTGTATCGGGCTCGCCAAGAAGGCAATCCTGGCGAATTCGTGCGCAGCTGTGGCTGACACGCTGCTTCCGATAGGCGAACCTGGCATATTCACGCAGGTTACCACCGGGTTCTGGCTGGGCATGCTGTTCTACATGCTGGAGATATACCTGGACTTCTCGGCCTATTCCGACATGGCCATAGGCATGGGGCGCATGGTGGGGTTCCATTTCCTGGAGAACTTCAACTACCCGTACATCTCGAAGTCGGTGCAGGAGTTCTGGCGGCGTTGGCACATATCGTTGTCTTCGTTCTTTCGAGACTACGTGTACATCCCTCTTGGTGGAAGTCGTTGCTCCACCGCCAGGTACGTGCGCAACATCGTTGTCGTGTGGTTCCTCACTGGCATGTGGCACGGAGCCAGCTGGAACTATATACTTTGGGGCCTCTACTTCGCGGCGTTCCTGCTGCTTGAGAAGTTCGTGATAAAGGGTCGCATGCCTGCGGTTCCTGCACACGTCTACGCCATGATGGTCGTGTTCTTCGGCTGGGTGCTGTTCCGCTTCGAGGACTTCTCCGAGATGGGATTCGTGTTCGGAGGCATCCTAGGGCTTTCGGGCAACGGATTCACCAGCCTGGAGGTGCAGACGCTTTTCCTGCAGAACGTGTTCCTGCTGGCGTTCTGCATCGTGGCCTGCACGCCTCTGGGCAAGCATCTTCACAAGAAGCTGTTCGCCCTGGCGAACAGGAGTGATGTTGCTTTGATGGTGTATGGCGTGCTGGAGGCCGTCACGCCGCCGCTGTTGCTTATCATTTCCGTCGTGGCCCTTTCGGGCCTCAGCTATAACCCGTTCATCTATTTCCAGTTCTAGGCGTCGCGGAAGGGAAGTCGAGCTTGACGAGAAGCGGGAACATGGGCGATTCCGAGCGCAGCCAGGGTACGGGCCCGGCGCACGCGGATTCTCGGCCGGTTCGGTCTCAGCCCCTTCCGTGCCACAGCTCGCGTATCAGGTCGGCTGCGCGTTCCGACGCGCAAGGCCGCCCGCGGCATCCGCAACGTCCGCAGCAAGAAGCACGTCCTCATGCCGATGCGGAGCAACAGCATGCGCCGCAGCGCCCGAGGGAACGTGCGCGCGGGATCTCCGACGCCGAACTCGCGCATCGTCGCAAGACCATGCGCTTCGTCACCAGGTGGCGCACCTATGGGGTCTTCGGGTTCGGAGCGCTGCTCCTCGTCGGGTGCCTGCTGGGGCTTCTGGTTTTCCTGCGCCCCACCACGTCCGAGGTCGAGAACCGCACGCTCACTGAGATGCCCCCGTTCACCATGGAGAGCTTCCTGGACGGGTCGTTCTTCTCGGAGGCTTCGCTTTGGTACTCCGACACGTATCCGCTGCGCGAGCAGATGGTCAGCGCCGACCTTTCCATGGAGTCGCTGTATGGGATCGAGCCCGAGACCCGCATGGTCGGCGGCAACCGCACAAGCGACGAGCTTCCCGTCCTCGACGAGGACAGCGGGCAGTTCGTCGACGATTCCGGCGCGGACGACCTGGCGGCGAGGGCGCACGTCGACCTGCCGGACGTAAGGACTGCCGCAAAGGACATGGAGAACCAGATCAGCGACGGCATCTACACCGACGGCAAGGCCGCATATACCCTGTACTATTTCTCGAAGGACGCGACCCGCAACTATGCGAACCTGATAAACGACGCAGCAAAGCTTCTGGAGGGCAAGGCCGACGTCTACTCGGTGCTGCTTCCCACCAACGGCGGCGTCATGCTGGACGACGAGGTGCTGGCGTCCTTGGGCGTTCCCAACCAAGACCAGGTCATCGACTACTTCTACAGCCTGATGTCTCCGGACGTGAAGACCGTGCCCACTTTCGACACCTTGTATGACCACCGCGACGAGTATCTATACTTCCGCACCGACTTCCACTGGACGCAGCTGGCTGCCTACTACGTGTACGAGAGCTTCTGCAAGGAGAAGGGGATAGACCCGGCACCCTACTTCGAGTGGGAGGAGCTGGTGTTCGACGATTACGTAGGGGAGTATGCCGACATGATAAACGTTGCCGGCATAGAGCCCGACTACGTGTCGGCTCGCATTCCTCAGGGAACCAACACGGTGGAGTACTGGAAGGACGACAGCATAATGTCGGACGTCACCGAGGCCCCTGTGATCACCGACCTGAACCAGCTGAAGGTAGTGGGTGACAAGTACAGCTGCTTCATCGGCGGAAACCGTCCGCTGACGCACATCAACAACCCGAACGTAACCGACGGATCGTCGTGCCTGGTGGTGAAGGACTCGTTCGGGAATCCCCTGGTGTCCACTATGGTGGACAGCTATCAGGACATCTACTGCATCGACTTCCGCTACACCACGCAGAAGCTGGTGGACCTGGTGGAGGAGCACGGCATCAAGGACGTCATATTCGAGAACGTCATCATGTTCGCCGGCACCAACAACTGCGCCAGCCTGCTGACGAGCATCATCTACCCCGACGGCGTGTCGTCGGGGGATCTGCTGGAGACGTTCGGCCCCAAGCTTCCCGACGGATGGACCGCGCCCGGACAGAACGCTTGATACCTTCTGGGAGTTCGTATAGAATAGACAGGCTCTAGCAGTACGTTCCGCTTAAGACAGCAGGCACCGAAAGGTTTAATCGCAGGAAGCTGCGGCCCGCCGAGGTGGTTGGCTATTTGAATTCGTCGACCCCTGCCGTCTTGTGCGCGGCGGGGGTCGTTCCTTTTCAAGCAGCGGCCCTAAGCCCAAGTGGCGGAACCCGAGGCTTGAAAAGGAGGTGTGAAAATGCCCAATGCTGAAAACGTAGAGATGCTTGCGAACATCAAGTCGGACATCGAGAACGCCGGCGCGATGTGGGTCGTGGACTACCGTGGCCTCACCGTGAAGCAGATCCAGGAGCTCCGTCGCGCGATTCGCGGCGCAGACGCTTCCATGAAGGTCTACAAGAACACCATCATGCATCTCGCCCTCAAGGAGACCGACAGCCCCGACATGGACGAGGTGCTGGCGGGTCCTTCCGCTTTCGTGTTCACCGGGGAGGACCCGGTCGCATCGGCCAAGGTGCTGCGCGACTTCGCGAAGGACAACGAGAACCTTGAGATCAAGGGAGGCATGATGGACGGCGCGTTCCTCGACGTCGCCCAGGTGCAAGCAGTCGCATCGCTGCCTTCCCGCGAAGAGCTCATCGCGAAGCTCCTCGGCACCATTTCGAACCCGCTGGTCAAGACCGTGCGCGTTCTCAACGGTCCGATGGAGGCGTTCGCGCGCGTGCTCGGAGCGATCGAGGGACAGAAGGAAGCCGCCTAGCGGCCTAAGGTTTGTGGAAACTACAGGCGGCCGAGCGGCCGCATGACAGAAAGGTTTTGAAATGGCTGTAACCAAGGATGAAATCATCGAGGCTCTTAAGGAAATGCCCGCGCTCGAGCTCTCCGAGCTCGTGAAGGAGCTTGAGGAGGTCTTCGGCGTGAGCGCTGCCGCCCCCGTGG
This sequence comes from uncultured Eggerthellaceae bacterium, assembly GCA_948829205.1. Lineage (GTDB taxonomy): Bacteria > Actinomycetota > Coriobacteriia > Coriobacteriales > Eggerthellaceae > MGBC163016. The sequence continues at coordinate 11,186 of CAQLOA010000015.1, read as the reverse complement.
CCGTGGCTGCTGCTCCTGCTGCTGGTGGCGAGGCTGCCGCCGGCGGTGCCGACAAGACCGACTTCGACGTCGTGCTCGAGGGCTTCGGCGACAACAAGATCGCCGTCATCAAGGTTGTCCGCGAGATCACCGGCCTGGGCCTGAAGGAGGCCAAGGAGGCCGTCGAGGGCGTTCCCACCCCTGTCGCCGAGGGCGTCAACCAGGAGAAGGCCGACGAGATCAAGGGCAAGCTGGAGGAAGCCGGCGCTGCCGTCACCGTCAAGTAAATAATTTCATTATTTACACGCTGCGAAGCCCCGGATGCAACTGCATTCGGGGCTTTTTTTTATGGGAAACCGCTGGATGTCCAACCGAATCCGCGTTCCGCTGCTCGCCTTCGGCTCGTGCGCTCCACTCCCTCGCATTCATATGCGGCTCTTTGGGCCTCTTCTGTGTCTCAGACGGATTCTCTGGACATCCAGCGGTTTCCCGGTTCATGCATGCTTCGAATTCGCATTGTTGCGTCAGCGCGATAGTCAGATGAAGTTATTTCGTGACGTTGCAGCAGCTAAAATGAGGTCATGGAATTCACGGAGGATTATCTCGAGCGGAATAGCCGGACGGTGAGAATCGTCGGCGAGGAAGGCCTGGCAAGGCTCGCGCGGTCGCGCGTTGCGGTGTTCGGGCTGGGCGGAGTCGGGGCGGCCTGCGCGGAATCGCTCGCGCGCGGTGGCGTGGGCAGCTTCCTGCTCGTCGACAAGGACGAGGTCGAGCCGAGCAACCTGAACCGGCAGGCCATCGCGTTCCTAAGCACTATGGGACGCCCCAAGGCCGAGGTGATGCGCGCCATGGCGCTGGACATCAACCCCGACGTGCAGGTTGACGCGTTGCAGGAGTTCGTGAACGCCGACAACATCGACGGGCTTCTGGGTGCGTTTCCTAAGCCCGACTTCATCGTGGACGCCTTCGACACGCTTTCGGTGAAGGCCGAGCTGATGGAGTATGCTGCGCGCAACGGCATACGCATCGTGTCTGCCATGGGCGGCGCCAACAAGACCGACCCGACGCAGCTGGAGTTCGCCGACCTTTCCGACACCCGCATATGCCCGCTCTGCCGCGAGATGCGCAAGATTGCACGCGACAGGGGGATAGACGACGTCACGGTTCTCTATTCGCCCGAGAAGCCCGTGAAGGTGCCCGCAAAGGAAGGCGCCGAGCGGCATGAGAAGACCGAGCTCGGCACCTTGTCCTATTTCCCGCCGACCATGGGGTTGATGATCGCCGGGTATGTCATACGCGAGCTTCTGGGCTAGCCTCCTCGCCGGGGCTGGGCGGTTGCGTTGCCTGTCGCGGGTGGCCGCCGGCTCGCGGTTGGCAGCCAAATGCGAGAACGTTTCCGTTCGCTACTGCCCCAGGATCTTCAGCGCGTCGTCGCGCAGCTGGCGGCCGGTGAGCGCGCCCGGGTCCTCCTCGATGGCCTTGGGCTGAAGATGGTTGAACGTGCACAGCTCGCGGAACTCGTGCACGTGCTCGGGCAGCGTGACCAGGATCACCGGCTCGGTGTTGTGCAGCAGCAGCTTGTCGTTCAGAACCTTGTCGACGTAGCGGAAGAACTTCTTCGTCTCCTCCTTGGTGACGTCCTTGCGCGACTTGTGGTCATGGAACGGCGACATGTGGTCCTCCAGGCTGAAGTAGTCGAGCGGGGCCTTCCAACCGTCGTACTCGGGATAGGTCTCGGTGAGGTAGTGCTTCACGTCGTCGGGGAACTTGACGTAGCGCACGCTGGTCTCGTCGCCTTCCAGCAGCGCGAAGAAGTCGGAGCTGAGCAGCAGCAGCTTGTAGTGTGCCGCCTGGTCGCGCTCGTCCTCGGACAGCAGGCCCGACATGTCGTACTTGTCGCTGACGACGACCTTCGGCTCGGGCTTCTCGTCCATGTTGTACACGAAGCAGTCCTCGTTGTTCACCAGGAAGGCAAGCCCGGCCTTCGCCTCGAGCCACAGCGGCATGTCCTCGTGGGACTGGATGTATTCGAGCTTCTCGACGATGCCCTTCGTGGCGTCCTTGCCCCAGTTCTTCTCTAGGTCCTTGATGGCCTTGTTGGACAGGTCCTTGAACTCTATGCGGTCCCACTCGCTGCGGCGGCCCTCGCGCTCGTCGCGCTCGATTGGGAGGTAGATGGTGACTACGGGCGGGGTCTGCGCCTTGAACTCGGAGGGATCGAGCTCCTGCCCCTCGTAGATGTGCTCTGCCAGCTCGCGGATTTCTGACTTTCTCATTGTGGGCCTCCTTGTTCGTTCGATCTTCGTCAAGGATATAAGCCTGCGTTTGGTGCCGCTGCGTGCTGGGACGCTTTGTTTACCCGAGGTTGCCGAAAGGTTGCAATCAGGGCGTGACAGGGGACGTCCCCTGTCACGCCCTAGCGCTTCACGTGCATGGCACGCATGGCGTTCAAGATGGCGAGCACGGCCACGCCCACGTCGGCGAAGACGGCCATCCACATGTTCGCTATTCCGAAGGCGGCGAGCACCAGCACGGCGAATTTGATTCCCAACGCGAAGATGATGTTCTGCCACACGATGCGCATGGTGCGCTTGGCCAGGCGCACGGCGCGAGCCACCTGGGTGGGGCGGTCGTCCATCAGCACCACGTCCGCGGCCTCGATGGCCGCATCGGAACCCATGGCCCCCATGGCGATGCCCACGTCGGCGCGGGTCAGCACGGGAGCGTCGTTGATGCCGTCTCCCACGAACGCGACAACGTGACGCCGCTTCGGATCCGTAGCACTGTCACTGCCGGACGCGCTTTCCGCGCTGCTTCCGCCCTCGCCCATGATCTCTTCCAGCAGGGCCACCTTGTCCTGGGGAAGGAGGTCGGCGTAGTAGCCGTCGAGGCCCAGCCTTTCGGCGACGGCCTCGGCGACGGGCCTGGCGTCGCCGGTCAGCATGACCGCGCGGCCTATGCCCTCGCGGTGCAGGTCGCCTATGGCCTGCTGTGAGTCCTCCTTTACGGTGTCGCCGATGACCAAGGTGCCCGCATGCCTTCCGTTCACGGCCACGTGCACCTGCGTGCCTATGAACTCGTGCGTCTCGTAGTCGACGTTGTGCAGGTACATCAGGCGCCCGTTGCCCACCAGCACTATGTCGCCGTCGATGACGGCCTTCACGCCATGGCCGCCCGTCTCCTCGTTGGACGAGACGCGCTCGAGGTCGACCGTTCCGTCGTAGGCCTTCTGGATGGACACCGCGATGGGATGGTTCGACAGCGCCTCGGCATGGGCCGCGTAGTCGAGCAGCTGCTCCTTGGTGAACCCGTCGGCCACCGATATCTCCGTGACGGCGAAGGTTCCGGAAGTGAGGGTGCCTGTCTTGTCGAACACCACGGTGTCCACCTTGGAAAGCATCTCCAGGTAGTTGGACCCCTTCACCAGGATGCCTGCGCGGGAAGCCCCGCCTATTCCGCCGAAGAACGACAGCGGCACGGAGATGACCAGCGCGCACGGGCACGACACGACCAGGAACGTGAGCCCGCGGAGGATCCAGTCGGCCCAGACGTTCCCGCCATCGCCGGCCGCGGCCGTCCCGGAGAGGTCGCCCGTGGCCATGCCGATGACCAGGGGAGGGAGCACCGCAATGGCGGCTGCGAGGCCCACGACGATGGGGGTGTAGACGCGCGCGAAGCGGGTGATGAAGCTCTCGGTGCGCGCCTTCTTCTCGGCGGCGTTCTCGACCAGCTCGAGGATACGGCTGACCGTGGAGTTCTCGTAGGCGCTGGTGGCCTTCACGCTTATGGTGCCCGTGAGGTTGACGCAGCCGGATATGACCTCGTCGCCGACGTGCGCCGTGCGGGGCGCCGGCTCGCCTGTGAGCGCCGAGGTGTCCACCTGCGACTCGCCGTCCTGCACGACGCCGTCGAGCGGGATACGTTCGCCCGGCTTCACCACGAACACGTCGCCGACCGACACCTCGTAGGGGTCGACCTGCTTCAGCTGGCCGTCTGCCATGACCTTCGCGAACTCGGGCGCGATGTCCATCATGTCGGAGATGGACTTGCGAGACTTGCCCACGGCGTAGCTCTGGAACAGCTCGCCCACCTGGTAGAACAGCATGACCGCCGCGCCTTCCGCCATGTGCGGCTCGGTGTCGGGGAACAGCACGAGCGCGAAGGCGCCCAGCGTGGCCACCGACATCAGGAAGCTCTCGTCGAGGCCGTGGCCGTGCGCCAGCTTCTTGGCGGCCTCGATCAGCACGTCGTAGCCGGATATCAGGAAGGGGATGAGGAACAGCGCGAACTCGGCGTAGAGCGAGTACTGGCCGAAGGCGAGCTCGATGAGGCCGGCGCCTTCGCAGACGAGCGCGGCGAAGAAGATGACGAGGGCGACGATTATGCGGTCGCGCCAGCGCCTCAGCGTGTCGCTTGACTGGGTTCCGGCGGCTGCGCAGTGCTCGCATCCGACGTGGTCGTGTTCGTGTTCGCAGCTATGGCATGCGTCGCACATGGGAGACTCCTATTCGCAGACGTGGGTGATGCCCTGGGCGAGCACCGTGTACACGTGGTCGTCGGCCAGGGAGTAGTTGACGTTCTTGCCGTCGCGCTGGAACTTCACCAGGTGGGCCTGCTTCAGGATGCGCAGCTGGTGGGACACGGCGCTTTGGGTGGCGTTGACCATCTCGGCGATGTGGGCGACGCAGAGCTCGCGCCCCATCAGCGCGAACAGGATCTTTATGCGGGTGGTGTCGGCGAACACCTTGAACAGGTCGGCCAGGTCGTAGAGCACTTCCTCGTTAGGCATCTGGTCGAACATGCAGCCGTCGCCTTCGGCGTCACAGCACTTGCAGCCGGGGATGTGAGTGCATTCCAGCACCGATTCGGCCTGTTCCACGACGTCAGGCGTTCCGTTGGGGTTGGTTGGCATCGAATTGCTCCGTTCCGTGCTTATACCTAAACATATGAACAACTGTTCATAAGTATACAGCTTGACATTACAGTGTCAACAGGGATTTGGGTCTGGAAGTTTCGGTGGTGCGAGGGTAGATTCAGGATTAAAGGTTTCGATGGAAGGGGCGGCATGAGAAGCGATTCGCCAAAGGCAAGGGAAGCTGCGGCCTGCACTCCGGCGAGCCCTGAACCCATAGAGGGCTTCGCCAAGTTCGGGCATGTTCCGCTGCAGGGCGTCATCAACTGCCGCGACCTGGGCGGGATGCCCACGGCCGACGGGAAGCGCATACGCAAGAGGCGCCTGATGCGCTCGGCTGACCTGCACGACGCCACCGCCGAGGACATGAAGCAGCTGGTGCGGATGCACGACCTAGAGTACGTGGTCGACTTGCGCGCCGACTACGAGGTGGAGAACGCGCCCGACCCCATCCCGCTGATGACTGGCATAGAATACGTGCATCTTCCGGCGCTTTCCGACGATGCAATCGGGTTCTCGGGGCTGAAGAACATCGTTAACGACGTGAAGATGCTCTCGCGGTTCTCGAAGGACCCGGTGGAAACCATCGAGGAGCTGTACTACAAGTGCGTGATGGGGGAGTACGGGAAACGCGCGTACAAGACGTTCCTGAACGACCTGCTGAAGTCGAGCGCCGGAGGGTCGCTTTGGCATTGCACGCAAGGCAAGGACCGCACGGGCATCGCCGCGATACTTGTGGAATACTCGCTTGGCGTGTCGCCGGACCATATCAGGCGCGACTATCTGGCCACGAACCTGTTCATCAAGCCGTGGGTGGACAAGATGAACTCGCTGATGCGCAACAAGGTGCTGGTAGGCGGCTTGAGCATCGACCTGGAGGCGTACACCTACGCGAACCTGTGCTACTTCGACAAGGCGATCGAGACGATCGTGGACAACTACGGGTCGATGGACAACTACCTTACGCGCGCGCTCGACTTCGACCCCGACAAGCGCGCCAAGCTGCGCGAGCTGTACCTGGAGTAGGGCGGGCGCAGGAGTAGTTTCTGGCGCACGGTGACAGGCCTTCATGCGGAATCCCCGACTGTCTACGTCGCGCGTTTGAGCGGTCGTGCCCAAAGGGCCTCCATCGAGGCGATGCTATAATTCTGCGCATGAATACGCAGGGCTTCCGGGCTGATGCCCGGCCGGCATCGCTTCCGAGAGGAGACCGTCATGGACCAGAACACCCGTCCCGAGACCATGGAACGCATCAACACGCCCGAGCTTGCACAGGCTTTCATCGACGAACAGGTCCAGGCCGTGCGCGACCATGTGGGCGACGGCAGGGTGTTGCTGGCTCTTTCGGGCGGCGTCGATTCCTCGGTGGTCGCGGCGTTGCTGATCAAGGCCATCGGGAAGAACCTCGTCTGCGTCCATGTGAACCATGGACTCATGCGCAAGGGCGAAAGCGAGCAGGTGGTGGACGTCTTCCGCAACCAGATGGACGCCAACCTGGTGTACGTGGATGCGACGGACCGCTTCCTTGAGCTGCTGGACGGAGTGGACGAGCCCGAGACGAAGCGCAAGGTCATAGGTGCGGAGTTCATCCGCGTCTTCGAAGAGGAGGCCCGCAAGGTCGGCGACGAGGTGGACTTCCTGGCGCAGGGCACGATCTACCCCGACATCCTGGAGTCGAAGGACGGCGTGAAGGCTCACCACAACGTGGGCGGCTTGCCCGATGACCTGCAGTTCGACCTCGTGGAGCCCGTGAAGCTGCTGTACAAGGACGAGGTGCGAGAGGTCGGGCGTGCCCTGGGGCTGCCCGAAGGCATGGTCGAGCGCCAGCCGTTCCCGGGCCCTGGCCTGGGCGTGCGCTGTCTGGGCGCGATCACGCGCGACCGGTTGGAAGCGCTGCGCGAGGCCGACGCCATCGTGCGCGAGGAGATGGAGGCGGCGAACGTGGGTGCCTGGCAGTACTTCGCCGTCGTCCCCGACATGCGTGCCACCGGCGTGCGCGACGGGGTGCGCGCCTACGAGTGGCCGGCCATCATCCGCGCCATCAACACGGTCGACGTCATGACCGCCGAGGTGCCCGAGCTGGACTGGGCGCTGCTGAAGCGCATGACCGACCGCATCACCCACGAGGTTCCCGGCATCTGCCGCGTGTGCTACGACCTGACTCCCAAGCCCGTGGGCACCGTGGAATGGGAATAAGCTGCACTCTTAGGGCCCCCATGCTTAGAGCGGGCCTCATTTCGAACTAGCGTCGCACTGCGCAGGCGATCAAAATTAATGTGCACGCTTAGGGTCGTGGACGCATCCGCGCCCTTTGCGATGCTCGCGGGCGGCTTGCGACGCCGTGGTTGCCGCGGTAGTAGTATGATTGCGAAATCCCATTCAATACCGTCGTTGGAGGCAGCCCCATGAGCCATACAGCCGTTCCGGAGCAGAAGGTCATCGTCCTTGACTTCGGCGCCCAGTACGGGCAGCTTATCGCGCGCCGCGTGCGCGATTTGGGCGTGTATTCCGAGATCGTGCCGTGCGACGTCAGCGCCGACGAGGTGCGCGCCATGGCGCCGGCGGCCATCATCTTGTCGGGCGGTCCCGCCAGCGTGTACGCGGAAGACGCCCCCGAGGTGGACGCGGGCATATTCGAGCTGGGGATTCCGGTGCTGGGCTTCTGCTACGGGCAGCAGGCCATGGCCGTGGCGCTCGGCGGCGTGGTGGGCCATACCGACGTGGGCGAGTACGGGCCGGCCGAGCTGGTGCGGCTTGACGGCGCATGTGGGCGCGCGTTGGACGACCGGCTGGCCGAGATGGGCGAGATCGGCGGGTTCGACGCCACGGTTCCCGAATCGCTGCTGTTCGCAGGCACGCCGTGCGAGCAGACCGTGTGGATGAGCCACCGCGACGCCGTAAGCCGGGTTCCGGAAGGCTTCGTGGTGACGTCGCGCACCGACGCGTGCCCGGTGGCTTCCATGGAGTGCGCCGAGCGCAGGCTGTACGCCACGCAGTTCCATCCCGAGGTGCGCCACACGCCCTTCGGCGACCAGATGCTGTCGAACTTCCTGTTCGAGGTGTGCGGGCTCGAGCGCGACTGGACGATGGATTCCATCATCGAAGATTCGGTGGCGGCCATCCGCGAGCAGGTGGGCGACGGGCGTGTGATCCTGGGGCTTTCCGGCGGGGTTGATTCGTCGGTGGTGGCGGCGCTTTGCGCGCGGGCGATCGGGCGCCAGGTGACGTGCGTGTTCGTGAACCACGGGCTTCTGCGCAAGAACGAGCCCGAGGAGGTCGAGGAGGTGTTCACGCGCCAGTTCGACGTGGACTTCGTGCACGTGCACGCCGAGGACCGCTACGCCGAGCTGCTTGCGGGCGTGACCGACCCCGAGCAGAAGCGCCGCATCATAGGCGAGCAGTTCTGGAAGGAGTTCTTCGCCGTGGCGGAGGACCTGGCCGAGGACGGGCGTCCGGTGCGGTTCCTGGCGCAAGGGACCATCTACCCTGACATCATCGAGAGCGGCGCGCGCAAGACCGGCGGGAAGGCGTCGACCATCAAGTCGCATCATAATCTGATTCCATTCCCTGAAGGTGTTTCGTTCGAGCTTATCGAGCCGCTTGACCACTTCTTCAAGGACGAGGTGCGCGCTCTGGGCACGGCCTTGGGGCTGCCCGACCACATCGTTCACCGGCAGCCATTCCCGGGGCCGGGGCTTGCCATCCGCATCATCGGCGACGTGACCCCCGAGAAGCTTGAGATCCTGAAGAACGCGGACGCCATCGTGCGTGAGGAGCTGGACGCGTACAACGAGGCGCTGTATCTGCAGACGGGGGAGCGCGCGGGCGAGCTTGCACGGGAAGGCGCCGGCGGACCCGAGGTGGAGCGCCCGGTGTGGCAGTACTTTGCCGTGCTGCCCGACGTGCGCAGCGTGGGCGTGATGGGCGACGAGAGGACGTATGGGCGGCCGATCGTGCTGCGGGCCGTGGAGTCGAGCGACGCGATGACGGCCGACTGGGCGAAGCTGCCCTACGACGTGCTCGCGCGCGTGTCGTCGCGCATCGTGGCCGAGGTGCCCGGTGTGAACCGCGTGGTGTATGACATTACCAGCAAGCCGCCTGCGACTATTGAGTGGGAGTAATCGCGACAATATGGACCCTCGCTCCGAATAGGGCTCTGAACTGGGAAAAGTATTCGATTATCACCTGGTCTGATCGCCGGTTTCCTCCTTCCTGAGTGCGACTTTGACATCATGGCGACATCACGAGGCCTTCGCTGACATCACGGATGTTGCTTCATTGCCTCTGAGCTGGAATCCTTGCATCCGAAAATTACTAAACGGCGATTTCCGGATACCCGATTTCGGCGCTTATCTAGATTTCTTTGCGTCTTGAATCTGCTCGGAATCCCTTCCTTTTCCCTGCTCAGAGGCGTGATGTCGTTTTGATGTCAAAACCGCCTGTTCGTATTTGCTTCTCATCAATCGTTGACGGAGCCCATCTTCGCACATTTCTAAAGGCGATGATCGCGAGAATCCCCAGGTCAGAAACTCCAGTGCACTCGAATCAACTGGATTTGACTGGATGATACGAGCCATGGAGAAATCTCCACAACTCGCGGCCGTCAGCGGTCCCTCTCGATGCCCCTCATCGCCTCGTTGGCGTCTTTGATGGGCTCGCTTGACGCCATCGCCCCGTACTCCTCGGATACCGCACGCGCGATCCAGAGCAAGTCCGCATCGAGCATGCGCCCCTCCTCGCGCGCGACAATGAGCTCACGATAGATCGACTGCATCCGGCAAGACAGGGACCGTGCGATGCGCGAGCTGGGATAGACGGTGACGCCCTGGTTCGAAAGTCGGCACTCTATGTAGTCCTGCTTTGTGAGGCCGGAAAGCGATACGAGAGCATCGAGCTTCCTTGCCGCCTCCTCGCTCATGCGGAACGCCACCGTGACAGGTCGCTCGCGCGCATATGGCTTCTTCTTACCCATGAGCTCTTCGTCCCATCATCGTGTCGAGCTTGCTTGCGATCGCAGCCTCGGAACCTGGAAGCAGGAGCAGGTAGCGATGCGTCACGGTCTCGCCCGAATGCCCGAGCCTTGCTGCGATCGAGGGAACCGACATGCCCATCTCGACGAGCATGGTTGCGTGGGAATGGCGCAGATCGTGGATGCGGATACGCTTAAGCCCTGCCGCCTTTGCACCGCGCGTCATTTCGTGGTGTAGCAGGTGCTTGGTCATGGTCGGAAATATCCTTGCGTTCGGCTTGGCCTTCGCATGCAGCCTCAGATACTCCTCGATTTCTTCAGCCAGGAAGGACGGCATCGTCACGACGCGGTTTGATTGAGGAGTCTTCGGTGGGTTGATGACGTCTTCTCCACCCGCCCTCCCGAACGACTTCGTGATGAAGATCTGGGAAGTCTAGAAGTCGATGTCAGACGGTGTGAGCGCGAGCATTTCGCCTACGCGAAGGCCGCACCAAAAGAGTATCTCGAAGGCCAGATGCGAGTAGGGCTTGTCTGCCACAGCATCGGAAAAGCGAAGGTACTGCTCGCGCGTCCAGACGCTCATCTCCCGCTTTTCCTTGGATCCGATCTTTCCCGCAATCTGCACCGGATTCTTCTCAAGGCCGTAGAAGCGCACGAGGTGGTTCATGATCGCAGAGAGCTGGCTGCAGAGGGTATTGAGATAGGTAGAGGCATAGGGCGTACCCCGTCGCGTGCGGCTCTCAAGCAGATGATTCTCCCAATCGATGATCGCCTTCGCATCGATCTCACCGATGAGCCTGTCCTTGAAATAGGGTTTGAGGACGCGCTCTATGTAGTAGCGCTTTTGCTCCAGGGTAGTATCGCGTACGCGCGGTGCGTTGTCTGCGAGATAGAGATCGCACGCGAGGGAGAACTCCATAGATGCCGCTCTCGACATCTTCTTCTTGAAGTCTCGCTCCCAGACCTCTGCCTCTCGCTTGGTGCGAAAACCCCGCTTCGACTTTTGCTTTGATTCACCCCTCCAGTCCTTGTATCTGAAGTTAGCGAACCATGTGCCGCGCTTCTCGTCCTTGTAAGCTGTCATGGCTTCTCCTCTCGCTAACTTGTGACAACGAAAAGAGCATATGCATAAACGCCTTGAAACCAAACGAGCATCGAATCAGGCAATATTGTCCTTCTTGGCAGCTGCGAAAAATGCACTTCACTGCGCTTTCGCCTAGCTTGATTTCGTTTCTTGTTCTTAATACGTCTTGAATAATGCAGATATTGTCTGTATAATCCAGCATTATCAGAAACTAGTTCTGATTTTTGTACTTAATATTGCAT
>CAQLOA010000014.1:12234-17444 GCA_948829205.1 uncultured Eggerthellaceae bacterium | reverse complement strand
ACATCGACCTGATCTGGGGCGCAGCGCTCACGCGCTACCTGACCATCGTGCGCTTCGCCGGGATCGGCAACGTGCGCTCGTCCGGGCGCGTGCAGACGCCCACGCTTGGGCTCATCGTCGAGCGCGAGCGCGAGCGCGAGGCGTTCGTCCCGGAGGACTACTGGACGATCAAGGGCGCCTTCGACGCGTCGGCAACCACCGGCCCCGTCGCAGGCGACGGCGAGGAGGCGTTCGAGGCCACGCACCAGACGTCGCGCTTCAAGTCGCAGGACGCCGCCGACGCAGCCATGGCCGACATACAGGGCGCGAGCAGCGCAACCGTTTCCGAGATCGACAAGAAGAAGCGCACGGTGGCGGCCCCAGTCCCGTTCAACACCACGGCGCTGATGGCCGCCGCGTCCGCCGAGGGCATCAACCCTGGCAGGTGCATGCGCATGGCCGAGAGCCTTTACATGGACGGCTACATCTCGTACCCGCGCGTCGACAACACGGTCTATCCCTCCACCCTCGACCTTTCCGAGGTCGTGAAGCAGCTGGAAGGAAACCCTGCCTATGCGCCGTACTGCAAGAAGCTTCTGTCGGGCGGTCCTCTGAAGGCCACGCGCGGCAAGAAGGAGACCACGGACCACCCGCCCATCTATCCGACCGCGGCCGCCACGCCGGATGACCTGAACGCGTCGGAATACAAGCTGTACAACCTGATCGCCCGCCGCTTCCTGGCCACGCTTTCGGGGCCTGCGACCATCGAAGGCACCAAGGTCACGCTCGACGTGAACGGGCAGCCCTTCGTGGCCAAGGGCGACGTGCTGGTGAACAAGGGATTCCGCGAGATCTACCCCTATGGGCTGAAGAAGGACGAGCAGCTTCCTGCCATGTCCCAGGGGCAGCAGGTAGCCTTCAACGGCGCCACGTGCACGAAGGACCAGACGAAGCCGCCCGCCCGCTACAGCCAGGGCAAGCTCATCCAGGAGATGGAGAAGCTGGGGCTTGGCACGAAGTCGACTCGCCATTCCATCATCGAGCGCCTGTACACCGTGAAGTACATCATGAACGACCCCATCGAGCCGTCGAAGCTGGGAATCGCCGTCATCGACGCGCTGGACAGGTTCGCGCCGCACATCACGCACCCCGAGATGACGGCCGAGCTCGAGTCGGGCATGGACGACATCGCCGAAGGCCGCACCACCAAGGACGAGGTGGTGGGAAGCTCGCGCAACCTGCTGGCGAAGGAGCTGTCCGAGTTGATTCCTCACGCCACGGACGTGTCGGAGGCCCTGGGAGACGCCGTCGCCGCGGACGCATACGTGGGCAAGTGCCCGAAGTGCGGGCATGACCTGCAGATCCGAGCGTCGCACAAGACGAAGTCGATGTTCATCGGATGCTCGGGCTGGCCCGACTGCGACGTGACCTATCCGCTTCCCAGCGGCAAGGTCGAGTCGGTTGAGGAGCTTTGCCCCACCTGCGGGATGCCGCAGGTGAAGGTGACGGCGTTCCGCCAGAAGCCACGCGTCATGTGCATCGACCCCAACTGTTCCACCAATCAGGAACCCGAGGTGGTGGTGGGGAAGTGTCCCGTCTGCGCGGCTGCGGGCAAGGACCACGACATGATCGCGCGGCGCAACCCCAAGACGCTGAAGCGGTCCATCACCTGCGAGAACTTCGACGAGTGCCAGACGCGCTATCCTCTGCCGCCCAACGGCCAGATAATCGCCACTGGCGAGGTTTGCGAAGCCTGCGGCGCGCCGAAAGTGACTATCCAGAGCTCGCGCGGCCCGTGGACGATCTGCCCCAACTTCGACTGCCCCTCGCGCGAGGAGGCGGAAAAGAAGAAGGCCGAACGCAAGTCAGGGGGCCGCAAGCGCAAGTAAAAAAGATGATGCGACAGGGGACGTTCGCTTTTGACACGCCCTAATGCCGCGGTGTGCAGGGGTGGATGCGAGGTAAGCCAAAGGAGCCGAGAAATCCACTCGGCGCAGCCGAGTTAGTTCGAGGCGACGACGCGTCGAGCGTAACCCCTACAGACCGCGGCATTAGGGCGTGCCAAAAGCGAACGTCCCCCATCACGCTACTGGTAGAGGCGGTTGCCGTGGACGTCGATGTCCACGTAGGCGGGGAAGCCCTCCACTTCGATGCGGCGCAGCGCCTCGGTGCCAAGGTCGTCCCATGCGACGGTCTCGCTCGATTTCACGCATTCGGCCAAAAGCGCCGCTACGCCGCCGATTGCGGCAAAGTATACGCCTCCGTTGCGCATGCAGGCCTCGCGCACGTCGTCCGCGCGCTTGCCTTTCCCGATAGTGGCCACGATGCCCGAGTCCATCAGCGCCGGGGTCGCGAAGTCCATGCGCGAGGCGGTGGTGGGGCCTATGGCCCCGAACGGGCGCGTGGGTGTGGCGGGAGTGGGTCCGGCATAGAAGAGCGCATGCCCTTTAAGCCCGAAGGGCAGCTCGCCGTGTTCCTTCAGGTATTCAAGGCAGCGGACGTGTCCGGCGTCGCGCATCGTGTACAGCACGCCGGTGATGCTGACCGCATCCCTGCTCCTAAGCTTCGCCAGGTCGTCCTTCGCGAACGGCGCGTTCAGCTCTATCGTCTTGGACATGGTCGTCTCCCTATTGCTTGACGTGCTGCCACGTGTCGGCGGCGGGGTTGGGAAGCGCGTTGCCGTCTGCGTCAACCAGCTCCACCGTGGAAGACCGCATGGCGCAGCAGCCCATGTTGATCGCCAGCGGAAGCGCGGCGATGTGGCACGGCGCGGTGTTCAGGTGCACGGCGATGGCGGTCGGCGTCCCGCCCAGCGCGCCGGGGCCGATGCCCGTGGCGTTCACGGCTTCGAGCAGCTCCTTCTCGAAGACCGCGGCCTCGTCGCTCGCCGCGGCCGAGCCTACCTCCCGCAGCAGCGCCGCCTTTGCCAAAGACGCCACCTTGTCGAACGTCGCGCCCACGCCCACGCCTATCAGGAGCGGCGGGCAGGCGTTCGCGGCCTTCTCGCGCACGCAGGCCAGAAGCTCGGCCTTTATGCCCTCGCGGCCGGCGGAAGGCGGCAACATGACCAGCCTGGAGGCGTTGTCGGAACCGCCGCCCTTCAGCATGACGTGCAGCCTGCACGCCTTGCCGGGCGCCAGCTTCACCTCGGTGAACGCCGGGTTGTTGTCCTGCGTGTTGGCCCGGTCGAAGAGCGCGTCCTTCACAATGCTCATGCGAAGGCGCCCCTCGGTGTAGGCCTGGCGCACCGCCATGGGCACTTCCGAGAACACGTCGCCTGGCACCGACAGCTCCTCGCCCACCTCGAGGCACACCCACACGCTTCCCGTGTCCTGGCATATGGGCATGCCGTCGTTTCTCCCGATCATGGCGTTGCGCACTATGCGGCGCAGCACGCTGGCCTCGCGCGACCCCTCGTCAGCGGCCAGGGCCTCGTCGTAGGACTTCTGCATGGCGTCGAAGCAGTCGGCTCGCAGGGTGGCGGCGCATTCGCGTATGCACGAGTAGACCGCACGCCCCACCTGGGCGGGAGTGATGGGCATGTCCATGGGCGTCCTTTCGTCCGGCTGGCGCATCCGTATCTTCCAGCGCCCGCCGAGGGTATACAATATACCCACATGATATTCGACATCCTGCGGGCATGGCGCCCGGATTTCACAAGATAGGGACCACTTGATGAGCATCTCAGACGAGGCCTTGGAAAAGCATCGCGAATGGCAGGGCAAGATCTCCACCGAGCCCAAGATGGACATACGCACCCGCCACGACCTTGCGGTGGCCTACACCCCGGGCGTGGCCGCCCCGTGCGAGGCCATAGCCGCCAACCCCGAGTCCGTCTACGACTACACCGTGAAGTCGAACACCGTGGCCGTGGTCACCGACGGCAGCGCAGTGCTGGGGCTTGGCAACATCGGCCCCCTGGCGGCGCTTCCGGTCATGGAAGGGAAGTGCGACCTGTTCAAGGCATTCGGCGACGTCAACGCCTTCCCGATATGCCTGGACACCCAGGTCACGGACGAGATAGTGAAGGCATGCATACAGATAGCGCCCGCGTTCGGCGGCATCAACCTGGAAGACATATCGGCGCCGCGCTGCTTCGAGATCGAGCGCCGGCTGAACGACGCGCTCGACATCCCCGTGTTCCACGACGACCAGCACGGCACGGCCATCGTGGTGCTGTCGGGGCTCATCAACTCGCTTCGCTTCGTGGGGAAGAAGGCCGCCGACGTGCGCGCCGTGGTGAACGGCGCAGGCGCGGCCGGCATAGCCATCGCCAAGCTGATGCTTTCCTACGGCTTCAAGAACGTCACGATGTGCGACAGGAACGGCATCGTCTCGTCGACCATGGAAGGAATCAACGACGCTCAGCGCGAGATGCTCAAGGTGACGAATCTCTCGGATGTGTCGGGCACTCTTGCCGACGCCTTGGTGGGCGCTGACGTGTTGGTGGGGGTGTCGGCTCCAGGGGTCGTCACGCGCGCGATGGTCGAGTCGATGGCCGAAGGCGCGATAGTGTTCGCGATGGCGAACCCAGTCCCCGAGATCTATCCCGACGAGGCGAAGGCTGCCGGGGCCGCCGTGGTGGGAACCGGGAGGTCCGACTTCCCGAACCAGGTGAACAACGTCATCGCCTTCCCGGGCATCTTCAAGGGGGCGCTCGAGGCGCGCGCCGAGCGCATAACCGAGCCCATGAAGCTTGCGGCTGCGAAGGCGCTGGCCTCGTTGGTGTCCGACGACGAGCTGTCGGCCGACTTCGTCATGCCCGACCCGTTCGACCCGCGCGTGGCGCCGGCTGTGGCAGCCGCCGTCTGCGAATGCGCCAGGGAAGCCAGATGACGCTTAGCCTGAACACCGGGGCCAACTCGCCCGGGGTCCTCGTCACCTTCGAAGGAGGCGACGGGGCCGGCAAGTCCACCCACATCCGCTTCCTAGCCGATGTGCTGGATTCGCTTGGGTTCGAGGTCGCACGTGTGCGCGAGCCCGGCGGCACGGTCATAGGCGAGCAGCTGCGCGGCTTGGTGCTCGACCCTGCGAACGCCGACCTGTCGCCCAGGGCCGAGCTGCTGATATACGAAGCCGCACGCGCCCAGCTGGTCGACCAGGTCATCCGTCCCGCGCTGCAGGCGGGCAAGGTGGTCCTCTGCGACAGGTTCACGGACTCCACTTTGGCGTACCAGGGATACGGTCGCGGGCTCGACCTGGGCTTCATACGCGAGGCCAACGCCTTCGCC
>CAQLOA010000014.1:11773-12224 GCA_948829205.1 uncultured Eggerthellaceae bacterium | reverse complement strand
GGCGTCGTGCCTGACGCCACCATAGTGCTCAGTTGCCCCGACCGCGAGGAGAAGAAGAGCCGCGTCGACCGACGCGAGGAGGCCGACAGGCTGGAGCTTGCAGGCGACGACTTCCACTCGCGGGTGATAGACGCGTTCGCCGAGCTCGCTGAGGCATCCGAAGGCCGCATCCGCATGGTGGAGACCAGCGGACGCCACTCGCAGACAGCCCGCGCCATCTTCGCCGCCCTTTCCGGTGCGATGCCGTGGCTTTCCGACGGCACGGTGGACCTTGGCGAGCAGCTGGCCGCCTTCGACGCGGCCCACGACCATTCCAATCGGGAAAAGCAGAAGGAGGTGACGGAAGGTGAAGGTAGTCGAGCGATTCTGCAGGACAAGAAATCGATGGTATAAAACACCATCGATTTCGCAGTCCGAAGCCAAGCGAGACGCCTTCGCCTTCCGTCGCCTC
>CAQLOA010000014.1:2150-11763 GCA_948829205.1 uncultured Eggerthellaceae bacterium | reverse complement strand
AGGGGTTAGCATGTCCGACGCCTTTGCAAGCATACTCGGCCAGCCGCAGGTACGCGACTTCCTGCGGTCCAGCGTGAAGTCCGACCACGTCAACCACGCCTACCTGTTCGCGGGGCCGTCGGGGTCGAACAAGACGCAGGCGGCATACGCGTTCGCGCAGGCGATCCTGTGCCCCAAGGGCGCCAGCGGCCCGCGGGGCGGCGCGTGCGGCTCGTGCGACAACTGCTCGCGGGTTCGCAGGAAGACGCATCCCGACATCCATTTCTACCAGCCGGAAGGCGCCGGCGGCTACCTCGTCGAGCAGGTGCGCGAGATCGTGTCGGACGTGGCGCTAGCACCCATCCAGGCAAGCCGCAAGGTCTACATCATCGACCGCGTCGACCTGCTGAACCGCGCGGCGGCCAACGCGTTTCTAAAGACGCTCGAGGAGCCGCCCGACGACGTGGTGCTGATCCTTCTGGGCCGCACGCGCGACAGCGTGCTTCCCACCATAGCGTCCAGGTGCCAGGTCGTGCCGTTCAGGCACATCCCGCCGTCCGAAGCCGCGGGCATCGTCAGCCAGAACACGGGCGCATCCATCGAGCAGTCGCGCCAGGCCATGGAGGCGTGTTCGGGCTCGATAACGAACGCCATCGCCTTCCTCAAGGCGCGCGGCAACGAGCGCATGTTCTTCCGCAGCGAACTCCTTGGAATGCTTTCGCGCATCGACTCGATGGACGACTGGCAGCTTCTGATGGAGGCGCGCGGCATAGTCGAGAAGTCGAAGGCGCCGCTCGACACGCTTCGCGCACAGCAGGAGGAGGAGCTCGCCCGCAACCAGGACTTCCTGGCGAAGTCGGCCATCCGCAAGATAGAGGAGCGCAACAAGCGGCGCCTGTCCTCCGAGACCTCCGGGTACCTCAAGCAGGCGCTTTCCATAATCTCGTCATGGCTGCGTGACGTCGCCATGATCTGCTCGGGAACGTCCGAGCTCGTCATAAACGACGACGCCAGGGCCCAGATGGAGGCCCTCGCGCCATACGCCGACATCGTCCGCATATCGGAGGCGCTGCGCCAGGTGGACGAGGCCAAGGAGTCGCTTGACTATAATGTTTCCCCAGAGACGTGTTTCGACGTCGCGTTGATGAAAGTAAGAGAGGTTTTCGATGGCGCTGGTAGCACCAGTTAATCTGCCCTACAACATAAAGACGCTCTGGTTCGACCCTGACGGGATCGAACTTCACGCCGACGACAGCGTGGTCGTGCAGACGGCGCGCGGGCTCGAGCTCGGCGTGGTCGCATCCGAGCCCTTCGAGGTTCCCTACGAGGATGTAAAGAAGCTGAAGAGCCCGCTCAAGCCCGTGAAGCGCGTGGCCACCGAGGAAGACCTGCAGCGCGCGGACGAGATGGAGCAGAAGGCCCGCGAGGCCATGCCCGTCTTCAAGCGCATGGCCCGCGAATACAACGAGGACATGCATCCCGTAAGCGTGGAATACATGCTCGACGGCGACAAGGCGGTCTTCTACTTCGAGTCGGAGGAGCGCATCGACTTCCGCGAGCTGGTGCGCAAGCTGGCCTCGGAATTCCACGTGCGCATCGACATGCGCCAGATCGGAGTGCGCGACGAGGCCCGCATCGTGGGCGGCATCGCCCACTGCGGGCAGCTGGTGTGCTGCAAGCGGCTTGGCGGCGAGTTCAAGCCGGTTTCCATCCGGATGGCGAAGGACCAGGACCTGTCGCTGAACCCGCAGAAGATCTCGGGGCTGTGCGGAAGGCTGATGTGCTGCCTTCGCTACGAGGACGAGGTCTACAAGGAGTTCAAGAAGGCCGCGCCCAAGATCGGCGCGGTCGTGTCGACCCCCGCAGGCGAAGGGAAGGTCGTCGAGTACGACGTCCCGCGAGACACGGTCGCCATACGCGTCGAGGACGAGAAGCCCGTCAAGGTGCCCGCCTCGGCCATCGAGGACCTGTCCGACGACCGCAAGCGGGCCACCGTGTCCGACGAGGCCTGGGACGCGGCCGTCGAGGACGCCAAGGTGTCGCTGTTTGGAGCCGGCGACCTGTTCTCGATCCCCAGCTTCACCGGCGAGGACAAGCTGGGAAGCGCGACGGCGGTGCATCACGAGCAGTCGAAGAAGGACAGGCCCTCCCGCTCGCAGAAGAGGGGCGGATCGCGCCGTTCGGGTTCGGGCGGCGGCAACGGCCAGGGCGGAAAGGGCGGCGAGCCGCAGGCCAAGCGGCAGCCGCGCAGGCGTTCGACCACGATCAAGGCCGAGGACGGGTCGAAGACCACCGTCGACGGCGAAGGCAAGAACAAGCAGGGAGGCCAGAGGCAACGGACCCAGAAGAAGCAGGGCGGCTCGCGCCGCTCGGGGTCGGGCGCGAGGAAGTCGGGCCAGGCGTCCCAGAAGGGCTCCGGCCAGAAGCAGGCCCAGGGCGTGCGTCCCGGACAGAAGTCGTCGGGGCTCGCGCACGACGACGGCCAGGCGCAGCGCGCCAAGCAAGGCGAAGGGAAGCAGGGTTCGAGCTCCGGACGCAGGCGCCGTCGGCGCAGGTCTTCCGGAAAGGGAGGCGCTTCGAACGGCACGCCGCAGGGCTCTCAGGGCTCTCAGGGCGGCCAACAGGGCAACGGCGGCGCAAGCGCCGGCCCTGCCCCGAAGGGGGAGTAGGCGATGCGCGAGGACTGGGCCCTGTTCACCGACCTGTACCAGCTGACCATGGCGCAGGGCTACTGGCTTTCCGGCAAGGAAGGCGAGCAGGCCACGTTCACCATGCATTTCCGCAACTACCCGTTCGAGGGCGGATATGCGGTCGCCTGCGGAATGGCGCAGCTGGCCCAGATGGTCGACGAGTACGACTTCGACGCGGGCGACATCGAGTACTTACGTTCCATCGAGGCGCCCAAAGGCGGCCCATTGTTCGACGAGGGCTTCCTGGAATACCTGGCGGACATGAGGCTCTCCATCGACGTCGATGCGGTGCTCGAAGGCACGGTCGTGTTCCCCAACGAGCCCATAGTGCGCGTGCAGGGCCCCATCATGCAGTGCCAGCTGATAGAGACGGCGCTGCTCAACGCGGTGAACTTCCAAACGCTCATCGCCACCAAGGCCGCCAGGGTGTGCCGCGCGGCCAAGGGGGCGCCGGTGGCCGAGTTCGGCCTGCGCCGCGCACAGGGGCTGGGCGGCGTGTGGGCGTCGCGGGCCGCCGTGGTGGGCGGATGCGCGTCCACTTCCAACGTGCTGGCGGGGAAGATGTTCGACATACCCGTGTCGGGCACGCATGCCCATTCGTGGGTCATGTCCTTCGACGACGAGCTCGAGTCCTTCAGGGAGTACGCGAGGCTGTTCCCCAACAACTGCACGCTGCTGGTAGACACGTTCGACGTCGAGCAGGGCGTGCGGAACGCCATAACCGTGGGCCTCGAGATGCGCGAACGCGGCGAGGAGCTGGCGGGCATCCGCATAGACTCCGGCGACCTGGCATGGCTTTCGAAGATGGCCAGGCGCATGCTCGACGAGGCCGGGCTGCCCGACGTCGGCATAGTCCTGTCGAACGACCTGGACGAGCGCACCATCAAGTCCATCCTGGACGAGGGGGCGCCGGTCACGGCATGGGGCGTCGGCACGAAGCTTGCCACGGCCTACGACCAGCCGTCTCTCGGAGGGGTGTACAAGCTGTCGGCAGTGCGCCAGGTTGGCGACGAGGACTGGAGCGACCGCCTGAAGGTGTCTGAATCGGCTGCGAAGACCACCATCCCTGGCGTGCTGAACACAAGGCGTTACTTCGACCACGACGGGAAGATAGCCGGCGACATGGTGTTCGACGTGACGCGAGGCGTCAGCGAAGGCGAGGTCATCGTCGACCCGCTCGACCCGCTGCGCCGGAAGAGGCTCGAAGGGATGGACTGGGTGCAGCTGCTGGTGCCGCTTGCCCGCGACGGCAGGTCCGTGCCCGACGCGCAGTGCTCGGCAATGGACGCCCGCGCACGCGCAGCCGCACAGCTCGAGACGCTTGACGAAACCCAGCTTCGAATGCTCAACCCGCACACGTATCCGGTTGGTTTCGAACGCACGCTGCACGACCGGCGCAGCTCGCTGGTCGCTAGAATGAGGAACATTTCCGAATAGCGAGCCCGCGCTTGCCATGCGCCGCAGGGCGCACGACCACGAAAGGAAAGACATGCCGAACTGCAATCTGATTGTCGACTCGTGCAGCGACCTGCCTTACGAGCTGGTCGACCGCGAGGGCATAACGCTTCTCAAGTTCCCCTACATCGAAGGCGGCGAGACGTTCGACGACGACCTGTTCCGCAGCGTGTCCGCCAAGGAGTTCTACGACGGGATGCGCAAGGGCGCCGAGCCCTCGACGGCGCAGCTTTCGGTCCCGCTTCTGCAGGACACGTTCCGCGCCGCCGCAGAGGCGGGGGTGCCGACGGTCTACATGTCCTTCACCAGCGGGCTTTCCGGAAGCTTCGACGTGGCCATGCTGGTCCGGGACCAGATCCTCGAGGAGTTCCCCGACTTCGAGCTGCACGTCGTCGACACCAAGCTGGCCTCCATCGCCGAAGGCTTCATAGTGTTCGAGGCGATATCGCTCTGGGAGAAGGGCGCCACGGCCAGGGAGCTGGCGGAATGGACCGAGGAGGCCCACAACTACGTGTCGTGCGAGTTCATGGTGGAGGACCTGGATGCCTTGAAGCGCGGGGGTCGCATACCTTCCTCCGTCGCGGTGGCCGGCGCCGCGCTGGACGTCAAGCCCATCCTCACCATCGACCTGGACGGCAAGCTGCAGCTGACCGGCGTGGCCCGAGGGCGCAAGAAGGCCATGAGGCACATGGCCGACTTCTACGAGAAGAACGTGAACACGGACGGCCCCACGCGTTACGTGTTCCTGGGCAACGCGGACTGCCCTAAGGACATGGAGCGCTTGAAGGGCATGATCCAGAAGGTCGACCCCGACACGCTGTTCCTCGAGTCGTCCATCGGCCCCGTCATCGGGTCGCACACGGGCCCCGGAATGCTGGCCGTTGTTTTCTGGGGCGACGACAAGCGCGAGAACCTTTCCGTGGCCGACAGGATCGCCAAGCGCATAAAAGGGGACAAATGATGCCAAGCTATGCTTTCAGGGGCAACGAGGCGATCGCCTCGGCAATGGAGGGCCGCCTTTCGGACGCGGGGTACGCGCGCGTCGAAGGACTTGACGACGCCGATTTCGTCGTGACCTTCTGCACGTCGATGACTGCGCTCGAAGAGCTGTACTTCGGCGACGACGCGCTCGTGCAGAACGCTGCGGAGGGCACCGTGGTCGTGGACGTTTCAGCGTGCACTCCCAACCTTGCGGCCGAGATCGCCGCCGTGGCGGCGGTGAGCAACCTTTCCATGGTGGCCGCGCCCATGGTGGTCAAGAACAAGGTGGCCTCCGACGCCTTCGCGCATTCGAACCTGACGTGCTTCGCTGGTTCGGAGGACGGCGGCGTGGACGAGGCCATGCCTCTTCTCGAGGTGCTGTTCGGCGACGTGCAGGTGGTCGCCGACGCTGGCGCGGCTCAGCTGGCAAGGGCCGCGAGCACCATACAGAACACCGCCGAGATGGTCTCTGCCATAGAGGCGCTGTCGCTGTTCAAGGCCTGCTCGGGTTCGGTGTCGTCCGGAATCAACGTCAAGGCGCTGGTGCCCGACGCCACATCTCCCGAGGCGTCGTTCATCATAAAGGCCGTGCGCGACGAGCGCTTCAAGGGCGACTACACCGTCGAGATGCTGATGAGCGAGCTTTCGGCGGCCATAATGACGGGCGACGACTACGAGACTATCCTTCCGCAGACCGAGGCCGCCTTCCACCTGTTCGAGTTGCTTGCCATGATAGGCGGGTCGGACATGTCGCCGGCGGCGCTCTCCCTGGTGTACGAGGGCGAGCCTGCCCCCGCGGACGGCGGGGACGAAGACGGTGAGGGCGAAGGTAGGAGCCGTGTCGACTCGCACGGGCTCGACTGGGGACGCGTCGAGCAGCTCTACGGACATGACGCGGCCGACGAAGCCGTCGAAGAGTACGGAGGGGATGCCTTCGGGCTTGACGGCGACGGCGACCCATACGACGACGATGACTTCGTCAGTGGATTCGGATACTCCATCAACTAGCGCCCATTCCGACGGGTGCATGCTTTGCCCGCATGGCTGCGGCGTCGACCGCGGCGCGGACGGGGTGGGCGTATGCGGTGCCGGTCCAGACATGGCCGTGTCGCGTGCCGCGCTGCATTTCTGGGAGGAGCCTCCCATCAGCGGCGAGGCCGGAAGCGGGACCATATTCTTCGCCAACTGCAGCCTTAGGTGCTGCTACTGCCAAAACGCTGCGATCTCGCGCGGCGGGGCTGGAAGGGTCGCAAGCGTGCGCGAGGTGGCCGACATGATGCTTGACCTGCAGCAGCAGGGGGCCATGAACATCAACCTGGTGACTCCGACCCACTATTCCGACGCAGTTCGCGCGGCGGTGGCGGTCGCGCGCGAGGACGGGTTGGCCTTGCCGGTCGTCTGGAACACGAGCGGCTACGAGACCGTCGAAAACGTGCGCGCCAACAAAGGTATCGTGGACGTGTACCTCACCGACTTCAAGTACTGCGACGGCAGGATGTCGAAGGCGTATTCCGGGGTCGCAGACTACATGGAGGTGGCGACGCGGGCATTGGAGGCCATGGTCGAGTGCGTAGGGTTGCCGGAATACGACGACTTCGGCGGCGCGGAGCGCATGACGCGGGGCGTCGTGGTGCGGCATCTTCTGCTGCCCGGAGGCCTGGACGATTCGAAGGCCGTGCTGCGGCTTTTGCGGCATCGTTTCGGAAGCAGCGTCAGGGTGTCCATAATGAACCAGTACACGCCCGTGCTGGCATCCGCCGCGGAAAGCGGCGACGCGATGGCGAAGGCAACGCTGGGAAGGCATCCGCAGCTTGCCAGCGCAGTGTCGGACGCCGAATATGAAGAGCTGCTTGACTATGCCGACGCAATAGGACTGGAGGACTATTTCTGGCAGGAGAGTGAAACCTGCAAGGAGAGCTTCATCCCCGACTTCGAGTAACCAGCGAAGGAATGTCGGATGGGTTGCGGGATGCCCAACCGAATCCGCGTTTCGCTGCTCGCCTTCGGCTCGTGCGCTCCACTCCCTCGCGTTCATATGCAGCCCTTCGGGCCTCTATATTTGTCTCAGACGGATTCTCTGGGCATCCCGCAACCCAACCGAAGATTCGTTGGCTGATTCGACATGCATGGTTGTTTCTCGTAGAATATAGGCTTGTTTTGCGCCAGCGTGGCTCAACGGTAGAGCAACTGATTTGTAATCAGTGGGTTGCGGGTTCGATTCCTGTCGCTGGCTCCACGAAACGCCAGGCCAGAGGATGTTTTCCTCTGGCCTTTTGCTTGCCTATCCGACTGCCAGCATGCCGACGTCTTCCTGCATCTCGGTGAGGTTGCGCCAGAGCCTCTTCGGCATGAAGTGGCGGCGAAGCTCGGGGTTGTACCTGGCGTCCACCGAGACGCATTTGTAGAAATGGCGCCAGGCGTTCTGCATGGTGGCCTCCTCGGCTGACCTGTCGGGAAGCCGAAGGCCGTCCGCGCCCGCTTCCGAGGCGTCCACCAGCCGCCATCCAAACCCGTCGTAGACCCCGGCGACCAAGTGGACCTCGTCGAAGATCATGAATGGCTGCACGTTGAAGCGCTCGACGAAGTGAGGCATGACCAGAGGCACTACGGAGTCGCGGGGGTTGCACTTCGCGAACCAGAAGTCGGCCCCGCCGCCGCTTAGGTGCTCGAAGCGCACGAACTGCCTCATGTGCTCGCATTCGTTCCCTACCGAGCGGCAGATGGCGGCGATGGGCGCGACCTTCTCGTGCGTAAGGTTTGACAACGGTCGTGCCTTGCCCGAATGCTCGTCCATCACGTACCTCACGAACTGGTAGGCAGCCCATCCTGCGTCGGCCCTTGACGAGCAGGACGCCTTTCGCAGCGCGTCGAAGGCCGCATGTCCGCCCTTGGCTGTGACGCCTTTCTTTACGCGCATCGCATGGGACAGGTCCGTTTCAACCCGGTGCGCTCTTTGCCCCAGGCGGGGTTGGTGCGTCTTGCAGGAGGCCACCTCGCTTGGGTGCTCGTGGTTCGCATAGGCCTCGAAGATGGCTGAAAGAAGACCTTCTAGCGAGCCGTCGTAGACGTAGGCCACCTCGTCGAATATTTCGCACGTGTGCGTCATGCGGCGCAGAATAGCTCGTCGACCGTCGGTTTCGTGCGCGAATGCGGCCTTGCGGAGGCGTGAAGCGCAGGTGCCGAATTTCTTTGCGCCGCTTGTTCGGGTGTCGCCGTGAGGCTGCCTGCGGAATCTTCCGCTGGCGCAGCCGCCGGCAGTTCCGTCTGCGGCGCGGAACCCGACGGAAGCGCTGCTTCTGCGACGGACCCGAACAGGCTCATCTGGCCAGGCATGGCTGCGTCGGCGCGCCTGCCGTGCCGTCCGCCGTCTATGGGAGATGAGAGCACGGCGTGCAGCCCTTCGCGCGAGAAGTCGACGCCCGTGCCGAGGTAGGCGCCGTTGCATGTCACGAAGTAGCGTGCGCGCTTCAAGGCGATTCCTAGCTTCTTCAGCTCGCGTTCGCCCAGGGTGGTTTGCCTGCGCGCCTTCAAGATGGATTTGGCCCCTCGCACGCCAATGCCTGGCACCCGAAGGAGCATTTCGTAGGACGCCTTGTTGACTTCGACGGGGAAGAGGTCGAGGTTGTTGAGCGCCCAGTTGGCCTTGGGATCGATGTCGCGCGCCAAAAACGGGGCGTCCTGCCCGATGACCTCGTTCACGTCGAAGCCATAGAAGCGCAGCAGCCAGTCGGCCTGGTAGAGCCTGTGCTCGCGATCGAGCTGTATGGCGTCGGTCTGGGGAAGGCGTGCGTCGCTGACCACGGGCGTGTAGGCGCTGAAGAACACCCGCTTGAGCCCCATGTTCTTGTAGAGCGCGGCGGACAGGTTGAGGATCTGGTAGTCGCTTTCGGGCGACGCCCCGACGATCATCTGGGTGGACTGCCCTGCGGGAGCGAACGCCCTTGCGGCCTTCTTCGGGCGCTTGGAGGCCATGTAGGTCGTGCAGATGCGTCGCCTCATCGCGCGCGTTTCTGAGTCTTCTGCGATGGAGTCGCTTATCTGCCGCATGGGGGACAGGATGTTCTGCCTGGACTTGTCGGGTGCCAGCAAAGCAAGGCTTCGCTGCGAAGGCAGCTCGAGGTTCACGGACATGCGGTCGGCCAGGTACCCTATGCGCTGCACGAGCTCGGGAGAGGTGCCGGGGACCGCTTTCGCATGGATGTATCCGCGGAAGCCGTATTCCTCGCGCAGGATGCGCAGCACCTCGATCATGCGCTCGGTGGTGTCGTCGGGGGTTCCCAGCACGCCCGAGCTGAGGAACAGCCCCTCGATGTAGTTGCGTCTGTAGAACCCGATGGTCAGGTCGGCCAGCTCGCGAGGAGTGAAGGCGACGCGCGTCATCTCGGCGTTGCTGGACCGGCAGGCGCAGTACGCGCAGTCGTAGGCGCAGGCGTTCGTCATGAGCACCTTCAGAAGCGTCACGCAACGTCCGTCGGCCGTGAAGCTGTGGCAGCACCCGGCCACGGACG
>CAQLOA010000014.1:0-2140 GCA_948829205.1 uncultured Eggerthellaceae bacterium | reverse complement strand
GGACGACGCCCCCAGCTTGCCCTTCTGGCCGCTTCGGTCGACGCCCGAGGAGGTGCAGGCGACGTCGTACTTCGCAGCGTCTGCGAGTATTTCCAGTTTCGAAATGATGTCCATGACGCATCACCCATACAAATGTTCGCACGAATGTATGTTCTATATTACGGAAACAGGTGTAACGCGTCAAGAAGAAAAGAGCCGGCACTCGGCCGGCTCTTCTTGCAACTATGTTGTGCTATTTAGACTTGAAACAACTGCCAGGTGTTGTGCAGTAGCTGCGCCATGGAGGCGCGGTTGACCTGGCCCTGCGGGTTCACCATGCGCAGGCCGTCTGCGGACTCCAGCGGAAGCACGCCGTTTCCGACGGCCCAACCCACGGAGTCGATGGCCTTCGGGGATACCGAGAACCCGTCCGTGATGGTGATGAGGCTGACGGGGTTGTGCAGCGTCTCGATGCCTGAGTTCTGCACGTATGCCTGAAGCATCGTGCACGCCTCCTCGCGCGTGAGCGGAGTGTCGGGGTTGAACACGTTGGCGAACTGCGCGGAATCGGGGGAGGTGTTGCCGATCATGCCGATGCTGCGCGCCCAGCGGATGGAATCGCAGTAAGGCGAGTCGGCGGCAACGTCGTCGAACGGAAGCGTGTTGTTGGACGGGTTGCCCACGCCGGCGAAGCCCACGGCGGGACGTCCGGCCATGTTGTAGAGCAGCTCGACGGCCTGGGCACGCGTCAGCACGTCGGCGGGCCTGAAGTCGAAGGCGCCGCCCGAGGGGCCCATGAGCCCGGCGGACGTCACGTAGTCCAGCGATCCGTCAACGACGTAGGGTGCGCCATAGTCGACGTCGCGGAAGCGGCCGCCAAGGTCGAAGTTGACATCGACGTACCTGGATGTGGTGCCGTCGAGCGTCATCTTCGAAGACGCCTGCCAGATCTTGTAGGTTCTCTGGTACTCACAGGAGGTGTTGTACTGGGCCACCCACTTCTCCCAGCCGTCGAAGACGGGGTCGGTCAGGTAGTGGTTCCACCAGTAGGTGTTGGCGTAGACGCCTGGCTTGAAGCCCGCCTGGCGCATGGTCTCGCAGAAGGTGGACGCGATCTGGGGGAGGATGGCCCGCACGGACTCGTTGCGCGACTGCACCTTGTCTTCGAGGTCGAGGTAGACGGGGAGGTCGGGCGCGTGCCCCTCCAGCATGCGCAGGGCATGGGCGGCCTCGCTGGCGGCCTCGTCGACGCTTGTGGCGTAGGAGTAGAGGTAGACGCCGTAGGGGATGCCCAGGCGTTCGCACTCGGCCACGTTGTACAACCAGAAGCTGTCGTCCTGCTCGGTCATGTCCGAGCCGTACCCGCAGCGGATGATGGCGAAGTCTATGCCCTGGGCCTTGACGGACTCCCAGTCGATCCATCCTTGGTGCTGGCTCACGTCGATGCCCTTGCGTGCGGCGTTGGCGACGACCGTGCCATCCCAGGCGACGTAGCCGTCTTCCGTAAGGGGCCAGTTCCATTCGGGGGTGGTGTCTTCCCAGGCCGCTTCCTCCTCGACTGCCTCGGCGGCAGCCTCCTCGGTGACGGGCGATGGGGTTCCGGTGGTTGCGAGCGGCACGGTGGCGTTGATCACGCCTTCGGGCCGCTGGGCTGCGGGGCTTTCTGCGGAGGGGTCGGAGGCGTTGGATTCGGGTGCGTCCCCCGGTTCGGGGGCCTCGGCGCCTTCCCCGTCGGAAGGCTGGGCGGTTGCGCCTGCGTCTTCCGCCGGCTGCTGCAAGGACGTTGCGGCCTCGTCGGCGAACGCCGTGGAGGGGTTTGTCGTGATGGCGAAGGCGGGAAGCCCGAAGGAGGCGGCTAGGGCGGCCGCAACGGCTGCGGAAACAGCCTTCTTTACCGCCGACTGCTCGATTGCATGCGAATCCTGCGTATCGTTTCTCATGTCAGTTGCTCTCTTATGTGCTTTATTTGCTTGCAGAAAAGGCGGCGTGTTGCGAATCTGTTGAATTAGCCACAGAGCAATTATGCGCCTCCATCTGCGGAAGTCGTAACTTTTCGGCCCGAATTCAAAGAAACTTCACGGTTCGGTAACGCATATGCCGGCGCGCGAAGGGGTGGATGCGAGGTAAGCCAAAGGAGCCGAGAAATCCACTCTGGCCCGAA
>CAQLOA010000013.1 GCA_948829205.1 uncultured Eggerthellaceae bacterium | reverse complement strand
GCGTGATGTTGTTCATGAAGATGACGTCCTTTATGCCGTTCTGCTCGACGAACTCGACGAGGTTGCCCTGGTAGTACCTGTAGTCGATGACGTACACGCGCTTGAAGTTGTCCACCAACAGGGGCGCGAACGCGTTGCCGAAGCTCTCCTTCACTAGCAGCACCGACGAGTCGTCCTCGATCTGCGGGTTTTCGATCTCGACCAGCGGCTGGTCGCCGGCGATGAACGTCTGGTACTTCGAGCCCCTGTTCCATGCGGACACGTCGGTTATCACCTTGGCGTCGTTCCAGGCCCCGTCGCGGTCGAGGTAGCGCATCTCGTTCGTGCCCAGCGGCACGTGCGCGTCGACGGTGTCGGGATTCGCCCCCATCGTCGGGTCGTTCAGCTTCTGGTAGAACGACCCCAAGAAGCCGTCGAACTGCATGAGCTGCTTGTCGTCGAGCGACACGGGCTGGATTCCCGCCTCCTCGCAGAACTTCACGTAGGCGTAGTAGGCGCCAAGCTCGGTCCAATGGTGGTCGCTTCGGAAGTAGAGGTATTCCCCGGAATGCTCCTTCAGCGTGGGGAACACGTCCACCTTCCTCACCTGTTCGCTCATAAGGCTGTCGTAGTAGCGTATGGCGTCGCTCTCGCTGGAGCCACCCATCGCGCGCAGCTCCTCGTCGCTCAGCTCGACGCTGGACGAGTCAGGCACCAGCAGCGAGAAAACCTCCGCCTTGCCTTCGAGCTTCGCCGCGCAAGTGTTGATGACCGAGGCGTACTTCTTGGCCACCTCTTCCGTGAAGTAGTACTTGCTGTAGGCGGCGCCGTTGTGCACGTACAGGCCGTTCAGTATGTTGTTCTGAACCTCCTGCGCGAGCGCGTCCTCCTCGGGCGCCGTGAACTGCTCGACGTCTATGGTGCCCGCATCCTGCTGTTCGGCCTCGGGCACCTCCTCGGCCTGCTGCGCACCGCCCACCATGGAGGCCTCGCCCTGTATCCCGTAGAGCGACTTGAACGCCTTGTCCAGGCTCATGATGAACTCGCGCGGAGGGTAGGTGTCCGCATACCAAAGCGACAGGTCGGAGAAGAAGCTGCCGTCCCAGAACGATTTCCAGGTGAGGGCGGGGAACGCAGTAAGGTTGCGGTTCTCGACGGCCGAAGCGGTAGGCCGGGCGAAGAACGCGAGTCCCACCACCATTCCGACCAGCAGCACCGTGCAGAACGCCCGGACGGTCCAGCTGCGCACGCGTTGCACGCGGCTGCGCTGGCGCCGCGTGAACCTGCCGCCTTTGGCAGGCACCGGCCTTTCGCCTTCCACCGGCTTCGAGTCGGGCCGCACGGGTTTCACGTCGCGTACGATTGGCTGCGACTTTGCGCCGCGTTCGACAGGCTGCGACTTTGCACCGCGTTCAGCCTCCTGCATCTTCCCCTCCTTTCGCTTCTCGTCCATGGCCGCGTCCCTTCGCTAGAACTGGAAGTAGATGAACGGGTTGTAGCTGGCGCCGGTGAGCACGATCACCGACAGCAGCAGCAACGCTATGGGCGTGACCAGCTCGGTTACGTTGAACAGCACGAACCACGCCCCACCTCGTTTCGCCATTCTGAACAACCAGCGGTGGATGCGTTGGCCCACGTCGGTGCACGCCACGATGCAGAACACCAGCAGGAACACGTTCTGCAGGAAGAGAGTCTGCACCTCCAGGCTTCCAAACGCCACGCCGCCCAGGCCGAACATGGAAGCCAGCACGTGGCCCAGTTCGGCGAAGTCTTCGAACTTGAACAGCACCCAGCCGAAGTAAACCACCACAAGCGAATACACGTGCCCCACGAAGGAGGGCAGCCTCCCCTTCAGCACGAACCTCTCCAGCAGCAGGAAAACCAAGAAGTAGAGGCCCCACAGGATGTAGTTCCAACTGGCGCCGTGCCAAAGGCCGGTGAGGAACCACACCACCGTCATGTTGCGCACGATCTTGACGGACGAACAGCGGCTGCCGCCCAGCGGGATGTACACGTAGTCGCGGAAGAACGTGGACAGCGAGATGTGCCAGCGGCGCCAGAAGTCCTGGATGGACTTGCACATGTAGGGGTAGTTGAAGTTCTCGAGGAAATGGAAGCCGACCATCTGCCCCATGCCGATCGCCATGTCGGAATAGGCCGAGAAGTCGAAGTATATCTGCAGCATGTAGAAAAGCATCCCCAGCCAGAGCGCCGCCGTCGGTTCGCTCCAGAGGGCGTCGGTGCCGATGGGCAGCAACGTGTCGGCCACTTCGGCGCACGAGTTGGCCAAAACCGCCTTCTTGGCAAGGCCAATGCAGAACCTCCGGACGCCCAGGAACACGTCAGCGCTGGTTATGCGGCGGTTGTCTATCTCGTTGGCGATGGTGTCGTAGCGAACTATGGGGCCTGCGATGCACTGGAAGAACATCGACGCGTAGAGCAACACCTTCCAGTACGCCGGCTGGGCCTGCACCTTCCCCCAGTAGACGTCGGCGACGTAGGTGATCAGCTGGAACGTATAGAACGAGATACCGATGGGCAGCACGATGGTTGGGATGAGCTCGGGAACGCCGAACACGAACTGGAAGTTGCCCATGATCCACACGGCGTACTTGAAGTAGGCCAGAAGCCCCAGCAGCCCGACGATGTCCACGACCAGCCATATGCGCCGCCCACGCTTGTCCTTCGCGCGTGCCACGCGCAGGGCGCAGAACCAGCTTATCAGCGACTCGCCCAGAAGCACCAGGAGGAACTTCGGGCCCGACCACGCGTAGAAGACGAGCGAGGCAACGAGAAGCACCTGGTTGCGGTACTTTTCGGGCGCAAGGAAATAGACCGCCAGATAGACGACCAGGAACCCGAACAGGAAGATGAGGCTGGAAAAGACCATGCGAGTATATTAAAACAATTCGCCCAGCGTTCACGCTTGATTACATAGCGAATCGAGCACGCAGCGCGTGTCGGGGCGCGCCTATTCGCTGCGGAGGGCCTCCACCGGGTCCTTGCGGCTGGCCGAGCTGGCCGGGATCAGTCCGGCTATGAACGACAGGAACACGCTGATGAGAACCAGCACCAACGCCGCCACCCAAGGCAGGCTGGCAACGTCGGGAACGTCGAACAGCGCATAGACTATTGCGCTGGCCGGAATGCATGCAAGGGCCGTGATGCCCACGCCAAGCACGCCCGATATCAGCCCCTCGATGACCGTCTCGGCGTTGAATATCTGCGAGATGTTGCCCTTGCTGGCGCCGATGGCGCGAAGGATGCCGATCTCCTTGCGGCGCTCGAGCACGCTTATGTAGGTGATCACGCCGATCATGATGGAGCTGACCACCAGAGATATGGACACGAACGCGATGAGCACGTAGCTGATCATGTCGATGATGGTGGTGACCGAGCTCATCAGCGCGCCCACGATGTCGGTATAGGTGATGGCCTTCGATTCCTGGCCGCTTGAGTTCATGCGGTCGTTGTAGGCGTCCAGGATGTCGACGACCCCCTGCTTCGCCTCGAAGTCCTTCGCGAATATGTCGATCTCGTAGGGCTTGTCCGCCTGCGCGTAGTCTAGCTTCGCCAGGTTGTTGTCGAACGATGCCTCCTCGGGCGACATCATGGACATGATGAGCTCGGTCAGCTCGTCCTCGGTCATGTCGAACGAGAACGCGTCCTTGAACGCCTCCTCGTCGATGCTCATGGCGCTGGACATGCTGGCCGAGAAGTCACCCATGGCCTTGGTGAGGGCCGTAGCGATGGACTGCTGCATCTGCGCTGAAAGCGCCGTCATCATCTGGGTCATGTAGTCCTGCATGTACTGCTGGATGTAGCCCTGCATGGCGGCCATTTGCTGCTGTTGGATGCCTTGCATGGTATCGGAATAGCGTTGCATGATGGCCCGCGCATCATCGGTTTCCATGTATCCCATTATGGATTGCTGTACAGCATCGGGGCCGGCAGGGAGGCTTCCGCCTGACGAGGTGATGTAGCTCAGGTATCCTGCCATGAGCTCCGAAACCATCTGCTTGGCAGCCTCGGTGCCAGCATCCGACGAAGCATCCGCCGCCCCATCGCCTGCGCCTCCCACGGCACTCATGTCGAACGGCGGGGGCTCAGGCAGGCTGGACGAGTCGAAGTCGATGTCGAGCCCTGACAGGTCGAGCTTCATCTTGCTCTCGTCGAACTTGAACGCCGCAGAAAGCGCGTCGGTGTCCACGGTGAACAGGTTCTCCATGGGAGATTCCTCGTCCGCACCGCCGTCCTCGGCTTCCTCGGCAAACGTCTTGCCGTTGAACACGTCAACGGCAGGTTCGGCCAGCTGCTCCTGCACGATCTGCGTCCTGCCGGCCTGCTCGATGAGCATGTCGGTCAGCGCGGGCGTGTAGTAGATGCCCGAGTTCATCATGGTGGTGTTGGCGTCGTCCTTCGGCTGGACGATGCCGGATATGACCAAGTCCTCGCTGCTGGCGACGACGCCCTTCATGTACTCCTCGTCTCCAGACTTGTCCACCCAGACGTCGAATTCCTCGTCATACTGGTAGAAGTCGGCCGAGCACACGAGCTTCAGCTTCAAGTCGAGGAAGTCGCGGTAGGTGAACTCCTTGTCGTCGTCCACCTTGGTGACCACTTCCTCCTCGTTCACGAACGCCCGCACCATGTCGTCGAGAACGGTGCGGTCGCGCAGCCCGAGGATGTAAAGCAGGAAGTCGCTGACGCTGCCGTTGTGAGTCAGAACGAGCACGCATTCATTGGGCTTCTCGGGCCAGTGTCCGGCCTTGACGTCGTAGCCCTCCTTCGCCATGTCGATGGTGCCCATCATCTGGGCGAACATGTCGGTGCTCATCATCTGCGACATGATGCCGCTGGTGGACATGCCAGACCCCAGCCCCATCGACGCGAACGTCGTGTCCGGGTTCACCTGCTGGACGCCGTTCTCGGTGTCGGCCAGGAAGACGTTCGCCGTCACATTGTACTTGTACTCGATGTCGTTGACGAGCTCGTCCATCCCGCTTTCGCCGCTGTCCAGGTATTCCTTCAGCGAGGCGAGGTCGTTCGACCCCACGCTTTCGAACATGCGGCCCATGATTTCCGCCTCGCGCACGACGGTGTCGTCGCCCGCCTCATGCACTGCGCCACCCTCGCCGTCGTCGGAAGACGTGCCCCCCATTCCCATGGACGACACCATCATGGAGCTCATGTCGAACCCAGTGCTGGTTATCTGCAGAGGATAGGAGGACAGCGTCTCCTCTTCCACGCTGGCTATGTAGTTGTTCACGCCGTTCGCCAACGCCAGAATGGACGCGATGCCGATGATGCCGATGGAGCCGGCGAAGGCCGTCATGATGGTGCGGCCCTTCTTCGTCATAAGGTTGTTGAAGGAAAGCGAGAGCGCCGTGAGAAAACTCATCGAGGTGCGGCGGACCTTCTTCTTTGACACCTTGGCCAAATCGGCCGCCGTGGGCACGTAGGGGTCGGAATCGTTCACGATCTCGCCGTCGGCCAGGTTCACGATGCGCGTGGCGTAGTCTTCCGCGAGCTCGGGGTTGTGCGTGACCATCACCACGAGCCTGTCCGAGGCGATCTCGGTCAACAGGTCCATGATCTGAATGCTCGTCCTGCTGTCCAAAGCGCCCGTGGGCTCGTCGGCAAGCAGGATCTCGGGGTCGTTGATGAGCGCGCGGGCTATGGCGACGCGCTGCATCTGCCCGCCCGAAAGCTGGTTCGGGCGCTTGTTGACATGCTCGCCCAGCCCCACGCGCTCGAGCGCCTCGACCGCGCGCTTGCGGCGTTCCTCGCGCCCCACGCCGGAAAGCGTCAGCGCCAGCTCGACGTTCTGCAGCACCGTCTGGTGCGGGATGAGGTTGTAGCTTTGGAACACGAACCCGACACGGTTGTTGCGGAACGTGTCCCAGTCGCGGTCCTTGTATTTCTTGGTGGACACGCCGTCCACCACCAGGTCGCCCGAGTCGTAGTTGTCCAGGCCTCCTATGATGTTGAGCAAGGTGGTCTTGCCCGAACCGGAAGGGCCCAGTATGGCGACGAACTCGTTGTCGCGGAACGACACCGAAACGTCGTCGAGCGCGACCTGCGTGAAGTCGCCGGTGGTGTAGGACTTTCGGATGTTCTTGAGCTGAAGCATCCTAACAGCCTACCCGTAAATGCGAGGATTGCAAGCAACCATTGCTTGCAATCCTGCAAAAAAGTCGCAACCGGACGGTGCGCTAGCCCACAAGCATGCCGGCCTTCACGCTGTCGGCCACCTCGTCGCCCGCGAGCGAACGCAGCATGGCGATCCCGAAATCGAGCGCCTGCCCAGGGCCCGATGCAGTGATGAGGTTCCTGTCGACCACGACCCCGCGCACGTCCTGGTAGCAGCCTTCGGGGAAGTTCGCCTGACAGCCGGGATAGCACGTGGCCACGTGCCCGTCCAGAAGCCCCATGTCCGCCAGGATGGTCGGTCCGGCGCAAATGGACGACACCTTGCGGCCTTCGCCCATGAACTGCCTGAGCGCATCGGCCACGACCCCGCTCTTGGCCAGGTTCTCCACTCCGACGGACCCGCCGGGGATCACCACCATGTCGTAGGCGGAGGGGTCGAAGCGGCCTTCCACCACGTCTGCCTCCATCTTTATGTTCTGCGCCAGGTTCACCTCGGTGCCATGCATCACGCTGACGAAGTCGACGCCGACGTTTCCGCGCGTCAGGACATCCGCCGGGGCTATGGCCTCCACCGGCTCGGTTCCGTTCCCCACGAAAATGGCAACCTTCTTAGACATGTAGAACACGCTCCTTTCGTGCGGGCCTGCGTGCCGTCGGAACGCATCCAATGGAACGCCCGCATCAGTCCGTACGAACAGATGATGAACCAATGCCAGGCGGCTGCGACGACCGTCGCGGCATCGGTTACACATCCGTGACCCGGATGGCGCCGAATGCAATTTCTCGCGATGGCATCCTCCCAGTAACGGCGGCTTGACAAAAGAAGGCGACCGCCGCGCGCCCCTGCAAGCGGGGCATAGAATCGGACGCACAAGAGGAAACGGCACCGACCAAAAGGAGGAGATTGAAATGATCGACACCAGAGACGAAGACGCCCGCAAGGACCTTGAGCGCATCGAGCAGGAGACCGTGGCCGAGGCCGAGGCATCCGTCGAGGACTTCGACGCGATGGGCGACGAGCAGGCAGCCGCCGAGGCCGCCGAGACGGCGTTCACCTTCGAGCAGGCGCAGCAGTAGCCCTTCGAGGCATACGCACGAAAAAAGCCGCAGGCCCATTCGGCCCGCGGCTTTTTCGTGCGTGCTGAAAGCGTTTTATTCGGCCAGCTTGGCGGGGGTGGAGTAGGCCCTTGCCTGCAGCTTCACGTCGAGCTCGTAAAGGGAGTGCCTGTCCTCGCCGAAGAGCTCCATCTTCGTGATCATGTCGCGCGCGGTGTCTTCCTCCTCCATCTGCTCGTCGATGAACCACTGGAGGAACTGGCAGGCGCGGTAGTCGTGCGCCTCGGACGCGACCTTGTAGATGTTGTCGATAAGGCCGGTGACGTACTGCTCGTGTTCGTACGCAGCCTTCAGGGGCTCCATGAAGTCGTGGAACTCCTTGTCGGGGGCGTCGATGGCCTTCAGCGCGGGCATCTCGTCGTTCTCGAGCAGATACTTGCGGAAGATGAGCGCATGGTCGCGCTCCTCCTGCGCCTGGATCGTGTAGAAGTTGGCATAGCCGTCGAGCCCGGCGTCGGCGTAGTAGTCGGCGATAGCCAGATAGAGGTAGGCCGAGTAGAGCTCCTTGTTGATCTGATCGTTGATGAGGTCGTAAACCTTTGCGTCCATTGACGCTCCTTTCCACAAGGTGTCGTTTCGTTCGGCAATTATACCGCTGGATGTTGGAGTCATAGGGACGGTTCCCTTGACTCGCTTAGTTATTTGATATGGTTCGGAAAAGATAGAGCGAGTCAAGGGAACCGTCCCTATGACTCCGCACTCCTTACTCCCCCAGCGCCTCCAAGGCCTCCAGCCATTCCGTTTCGAGCTCGGACAGGCGCGCCTTCAGTTCGGCAACCTCGTCCTGGCACGCTACGAGCGCCTCGTAGTCGGTGGGGTCGATCTCGGCCATGCGCGAGGATGCCTCGTCGATCCTGCCCTGGGCGGTGGCCATCTTCTTCTCGCACGACGCCGCCAGCTTCTTCAGGCGCTGGCGCTCCTTGTTGGAAAGGGCAGGCGGAGTGTCGGCGTCAGCGTGACAGGGGACGTTCGCCTTTGACCCGTCCGGATGAGGCGAATCACCTGGCCCCGTATCATCCGGATGAGAAGAAAACGAACGTCCCCCGTCACGCCCCGCATGCTTGGCAAGGCGCAGGAACTCGTCGATGCCTCCCGGAAGATGACGCAGCCTGCCATCGACCAACGCGAACTGGTCGTCGGTTGCGCGTTCCATGAGGTTGCGG
Source organism: uncultured Eggerthellaceae bacterium (assembly GCA_948829205.1). GTDB lineage: Bacteria > Actinomycetota > Coriobacteriia > Coriobacteriales > Eggerthellaceae > MGBC163016. Next base: position 9,040 of record CAQLOA010000013.1, on the reverse strand, counting down.
TCGTGCGTCACCAGGATCAGCGTCCCAGGCCATCCGTCCAGCATGTCTTCGAGGGCGGCGAGCATGTCTATATCCAGGTCGTTGCCGGGCTCGTCCAGGATGAGCACGTTCGATTCCTCCATGAGGATCATCATCAGGGCGAGCCTACGCTTCTGGCCGCCCGAGAGGTCTACGACGAACTCGTTGAGGTCGTCACGCCCGAAGCCCAGGTCCTCCAGGATCTTCGACGACGTCATCTCCTTGCCATCGGCCATGCGCCTGTGCGGATAGCGCCCCACGACCTCGCGGACGCGGTCGCCGTCGAACTCCGACAGGCCGTCCAGCCTTTGCGAAAGCATCGCGAAGCGAACCGTCGACCCGATCTTCACGCGGCCCGCCGTGGGCTCGAGCGCCCCACGCACCACGTTCAGCAGCGTGGTCTTCCCCGCGCCGTTCCCTCCTACGATGCCGATGCGGCCGCCAGGGCCTATGGTCCAGTCGATGCCGTCGAACACCGCGCGGTCCGACCCAGGATACTTGACGCCCACGCCTTGCAGCTCGACCACGTCCTTGCCGATGCGCGCCATCGCCATGCGCTTGAGCTCGGGAGGGTTGCGCAGCTCGGGCACGTCGGCGATGAGCTCTCTCGCCGCAGCCACGTGGAACTTGGGCTTCGTGGCACGCGCCCTGGCCCCACGGGACAGCCACGCCAGCTCGCGCCGCAGCCTGTTCTGCCTGCGCTGCTCGGTGACGGCGGCCACGCGCTGACGTTCCACACGCTGCATCACATAGGCCGAGAACCCGCCTTCGAAGGCGTCGACATGCCCGTCGTGCACCTCCCACATCGCGTTGCACGCCTCGTCCAGGAACCAACGGTCGTGGCTGACCACCAGAAGGGCCCCGACGCCTGGACGCCATCGCGTCTTCAAGTGATCGGCCAGCCACGTGATGGTGCGCATGTCCAGATGGTTGGTGGGCTCGTCGAGCATGACGACGTCCCAGTCGCCGGCGAGCACTCGCGCCAGGTCGACGCGCCTGCGCTGGCCGCCCGAGAGGCTTCCCACCGGACGGTCGAACCCGATGTCGGGAAGAAGGCCGTCCAGAATGCCGCGTATGCGCGCATCGGACGCCCATTCGTATTCGGGCGCGTCGCCCACCACGGCATGCCGCACCGTCTCGTCGTCGCCCAGCGAGTCGCTCTGGCGCAGGAACCCCACGCGTACGCCGTTCGTCCTGACGACGCGTCCGGAATTCGGCGCGACGTCGCCGTCGAGCAGGCGCAGGAGGGTGGACTTGCCGTCGCCGTTTCCGCCGACGATGCCGACGCGCATCCCGTCGTCCACGCCGATGGACACGTCGTCCAGCACGAGCTTCGTCGGCATCTCGACGGTTGCTTTCTCTGTCCCAAGAAGGAATGCCATAGTCCCCACATTATAATGGCGGCATGGACTCAGCGCGGAAACATAGCGACGACCTCGTGCAGAGGGAGCCACGGCACAAGGCCATGGTCGCAATGAGCGGCGGGGTCGACAGCTCGGTGGCGGCCCTGCTTGCGACCGAGGCCGGGTTCGACGCCACAGGCATCACGTGCAAGATGTTCGGAAGCAACGTGCTTGGAAGCGACGAGGACGGCTTCGACGGCTTCATGGACGAGGTGGACGATGCGAAGCAGGCGTGTCGCAGGCTGGGAATCGAGCACTACGTCTTCAACTACAAGGACGTCTTCGAGCAGTGCGTGATCGAAAAGTTCGTCGACGACTACCTTCACGGCAGGACCCCGAACCCTTGCGTGGACTGCAACAGGCACGTCAAGTTCGGGGCGCTGCACCGAAGGCGCGAACAGCTTGGCTTCGACGTGCTGGTCACGGGGCATTACGCCCGGGTAGAACATGACCGCGAGACGGGCCGATGGAGGCTTCTGCGCGCAAGGCATCCCGAAAAGGACCAGAGCTACATGCTGTGCCGGCTTTCACAAGAGCAGCTGGCGCATTCCTGGTTCCCATTGGGAGGCCTTTCCAAGGACGAAGTGCGCGACTTGGCACAGAAGGCAGGCTTCTCCAGCGCACGCAAAGGCGAAAGCCAGGACATATGCTTCGTGCCGGACGGCGACTACGCCGGCTTCATAGAGCGATGGACGCAGGGCGACCCGGGCGCCGCAGGCACTCCGGGCCCGATAGAGGACACCTCGGGCGAAGCGCTTGGCGAACATGCGGGGCTTTTCCGCTACACGATAGGCCAGCGCAAGGGAATCGGGGTGGCAGCCGGCGAGCCGCTTTACGTGGTCGCCAAGGACGGCGCACGCAACGCGCTCGTCGTGGGCGCGCGCGAGGAGCTGATGGTGCGACACGTGGAAGGCAGCGACCTGAACCTGGTGTCACTGGCCCCCGGCGAGGCGTCAGACGGAGAGCTTCGCGTGCTGGCCAAGACCTCGTACAGGCAGCCACCGAAGGCAGCCACCGCACGCTTCTCGGGCGACGGCATCACGCTGGAGTTCTACGAACCCGTCGTGCGCCCTGCGCCAGGCCAGACGCTTGCCGTCTACGACCTATCCGGCGACGCCGTCCTTGCCGGCGCCACGATTGTCTAGAAGATCATCGCCATGCCCAGCAAGATGCCCAGGATGATGGCGAACGCAGGAAGCTTCGAACGATACATGAGGAACGCCTCGGGGATTATCTCGCCGTACACGACGTAGAGCATCGCGCCGGACGCGAACCCCAGGCTCGCCGCCAGCCCGATGGGGCCGATGTCGCCCAGCCAAAGCCCCAACCATGCGCCCAGAAGCGTGGGAATGCCGCAGGCGGCGGTTATAAGCACGGCCTTCACGCGGCCCATTCCGCCACCGATCAGCGGAACCGACACCGCCATGCCTTCGGGCACGTTGTGCAGCCCGATCAGCACCGCCATGGTCATGCCCGTGCCAAGGAGCAGGTCGTCGGATATGGCGAAGCTGGCCCCTATGGTCATGCCTTCGGGAATGTTGTGCAGCGCTATCGCAGCCGCCATGACGATTCCGGCCATCACGAGCCCGGCGCGCGAACGGCCCGGCTTCCTATGCTCCGCCCAATGGTCGGCATGGATCAGCTCGTCGATGTCGTCATGGGTCTGAGGATGCTCTTCGGCGCTGGAATGGGGCACCTCGTCCTTCGTGTGCCTGTCTATTGCGAAGTTCAGCCCATAGACCACGGCGACCCCCAGCACGACCGCGACGATGACCAGCGTCACCCCGTACGGTATGGCGCTGTTCGCCGCCTCTACCGCTTCCGCGATCAGCTCGAAGCACACCATGGCGCTCATGATGCCGCCGGCGAACGCAAGCAGTAGGCTGATGGCGCGGTTGCTTTCGGCACGGAAGAGCGCGCCTACAAGGCCGCCCACTCCCGTGCCGCCCGCGCCTGACAGCAACGTGACGATCGTAACGAACCAGAACGGGTCGAGCTGTTCCATGCGGAAGCGCCTCTTTAAGGAAAAGTACGCGGCCTACATGCGGGCCGCGTACTTCTGAAGGTTCGAGCCCAGCCTGTCCACGAACTTCTGCTCTAGCTCGGAAAGCGTGGAGCCCTTGCGCGTGACGTAGCCGAGCATGAGCTCGAGGTCGGTGTCCATCGGGACGGTGGTCAGCAGCGTTCCGTCGGTGACGCCCACCAGTATGCCGCTGGTGACGGTGTAGCCGTTCAGCGCGACGATCAGCTCGGAAAGCGACGCGCGGTCGGTGCAGGCGATCGCCTTGTCGCGCGGCACGGCGCCGAAGGCCTCCTCGTAGAAGTGGTCGGGGGCGTCGTCGCCTTGGTAGAAGTAGACGTAAGGATAGCCTTCCATCTCTTCCAGCCTTATGCTGGGAAGGTTGACCATGGGGTGGCTCTTCGGCAGCGCGATGCGCGGGGCGCTTCGAGCAAGCTCGTGGAACTCGAGGCCCACGCGCTCGAGCTCCTGGTCGATCGGGGCGGCCGTGAGCGTTGTCTGGCATATGACGCCCAGGTCGCTCGTGCGGTTAACCACGTCGTCGATGACGCCCTGGGTGGTGCGGTCGTAAAGCGCGTAGTGGTATTCGTCGCCGCCTGCGCCAAGGACCACCTGCGCGAAGGTCTGGACGTCGAAGAGGTAGTGCTGCCCTGATATGGAGAACGTCTTCGGCATTATTTCGCCGTCCTTTCGTCAACGAAGCGAGACGCCTTGTGCTCGCTGGAGGTGCCAAGCTTGCCTGCGTCGTAGACTATCACCTTCGCAGGACGCACGCCGGTGTGCGTCTTCAGCGCGCCCTCGACGCGCCTTGCAACCTCATCATACGCCTCGTCGGAGCCCTGCGCGCGCTCGACGGACACTTCGTACCGCGTCGTGTAGTTCTCGTCGTACACGCGGATGGAATACTCGCCCGTCAGGCCCTTCTCCGCCCGCACGACGTACTCGATGTCGGTGGGGAACACGTTGACCGCTCCGACGATGAACATCTCGTCCTTGCGCCCGGTGACGTGTATGCGCGCCAGGGTGCGTCCGCAGCTGCACTTCTCGGTGGACACGTAGCCGATGTCGCCGGTGCGGAAGCGGATCATGGGGCGCGCCTTCTTCATCAGCGTGGTGTAGACCAACTCTCCCTGCTCGCCAGGCTCGAGCACCTCGCCCGTGTTCGGGTCGACGGTTTCCACGAGGATCTGGTCCTCGACGATATGCAGGCCGTCCTTGGCCTCGCACATGGCGGCGCAGGCGCCGTAGATGTCGGACAGCCCGAAGAAGTCAACGACCTTGGCGCCCCACAGGTCCTCGATGGCCTCGCGGGTGGACTTGACCGACCCGCCCGGCTCGCCGGCCACGATTATGGTGTGGATGCTGAAGTCGGATCTAGGGTCGAATCCCTTCTCCTTCGCCTTCTCGCCAAGCGTCCAGGCGTAGCTGGGGCTAGTCCATATGACGGTGGGCTGGTACTGCTTGAGCACGAACAGCAGGCGGTCGCTGGGAACCGCGCCCACCCAGATCGCCAGCGCCCCCAGGCGCTGCGCGCCGATCACGTCGGGGCCGCCGACGTACAGCGCGAAGTTGAGTCCGTGCACGTAGCGGTCGTTCGGGCGCATGCCGGCCTGCCAAAACAGGCGCGCCTCGGTGTCCTGCCACAGGTCGAAGTCCTCCTGCGTGAAGGGGCTGACGGTGGGGACCCCGGTCGACCCTGACGAGGTGGCCATGAACACGACCTCCTCCTCGGGGACGGAGCACATCTCGCCGAAGAAGCTTCCGACGTGCTGCGTCTCGCGCTCGGTCTTCTTGTCGATGAACGGGAAGCGCTCGATGTCCTTGAGCGACTTTATGTCGTCGGGCGACACGCCGGCCTCGTCGAAGCTGCGCTTGTAGTAGACGGTGTTCTCGTAGGCGTAGCGCACCATGTCCTGCAGGCGCTCGAGCTGCATGGCCTCCAGCTCGGGACGTGGCATGCATTCGATTTCGGGGTCGTAGTACTTCTGGTCGTAGGGAATGTTCTTTGCCATCTGAGGTTCTTTCTGTTTCGGGTCCGCACTTCGCCGCCTTAGGCGCCTGGGCGCGTCCAGACTCGCGCAAACCTGGGGTCAAAAAGCAGCGTTAACTATGAAAGCACTAGTCTTTAGCTGCGACAATATCAAAAGCAATTCGATATTCCGATGTTTTGCCATCTGCAAAATCGATAACTTCACGATGCGACGCTTGGTCCGCGAACGGGAGGGAAGCTTCCGGGCTCTCCCGCATCCAAAAACGAGCGGCCCACAGGCAGCGAATGCAGACTTTAGTTCTTCAGCGAGTTGAGAGGCGCGGGCATGCGGCCGCCGCGGTGGGCGAACACGGTGCCGGCGTGCTGGTTCACGGGCATTACCGGGGCGCTTCCCAGAAGGCCGCCGAAGTCGAGCACGTCGCCCACCTTCTTCCCGATGGCGGGGATGAGGCGCACGGCGGTCGTCTTGTTGTTGATCATGCCGATGGCGGCCTCGTCGGCGATGATTCCGAATATGGTCTCGACGGTGGTGTCGCCCGGGATGGCGATCATGTCCAGGCCGACCGAGCACACGCAGGTCATGGCCTCGAGCTTCGATATGGAAAGCGCGCCGTCCTGCGCGGCGCGTATCATGCCGGCGTCCTCGGACACGGGGATGAACGCACCCGACAGGCCGCCGACGGAAGACGACGCCATGACGCCGCCCTTCTTCACCGCATCGTTCAACATCGCGAGCGCGGCCGTGGTGCCGGGGCCGCCGCATTCGCCTATGCCTATGGCCTCGAGTATCTCGGCGACCGAGTCGCCTTCCGCCGGCGTAGGCGCCAGCGACAGGTCGAGTATTCCCTTGGCGTACCCCAGGCGCTTCGACGCCTCGCGCGCCATCAGCTCGCCTGCGCGCGTGATCTTGAACGCCGTGGCCTTGATGGCTTCGGCCACCGTGGTGATGTCGGCGTCCTTCGGAAGGTCGGCCAGCACCGCACGCACGACGCCAGGGCCGCTGACCCCCACGTTTATGACCTCGTCGGCCTCGCCGCTTCCATGGAAAGCCCCCGCCATGAACGGGTTGTCCTCGACGGCGTTGCAGAACACCACGAGCTTTCCGGCCCCGATGCACTGCGCGTCCGCCGTGGCTTCCGCCGTTGCGCGGATGGTCTCGGCCATCTTGAACGCGGCGTCCATGTTGATGCCGGCGCGCGTGGACCCTATGTTCACCGACGAGCAAACGCGCGACGTGGCCGCCAGCGCCTCGGGGATGCTGTCGATCAGGTTGTTGTCGGAACGCGACGCACCCTTCTGCACCAGCGCGGAGAAGCCTCCGACGAAGTCGACCCCCACCTCGCTGGCCGCACGGTCCATGGCCTGTGCCACCGGCGAGTAGTCGGCGTCGGTGCAGGCCGCGCACACCTCGGCTATGGGCGTCACGGAAAGACGCTTGTTCACGATCGGGATTCCGTACTCGCGCTCGAGCTGCTCGGCCGTGGGAACAAGCCTCTCGGCCGCGCTCGTCAGCCGTTCGTACACCTTGTCGGCGACGCGGCGCACGTCGGAATCGACGCATCCGCGCAGGTTCATGCTCAGGGTTATGGTGCGAATGTCCAGGTTCTGCTGCGACACCATCGCAAGCGTCTCGGCGATTTCGGCAGGCGTAAGTTGCATGGGGGCTCCTGTGCTAGAAAGTGTGCTAAACAGAATATCACAGGCGCGGTCTACATTTTGTATGCCGGAGGCTTCCGAAGGGCTGCCTACCCTAGCCCTATCCAGCTTTGCACGAGAGGCGCCCATCCGGAGACGAGGATGACGGCGATCAGCACGGGCACGCCTATGCGCATCCACCAGTAAAGCCAGCCGGGGAAGCGCATGCCGCGTCCCGCATTCGCCTCGGCCAGGAAGTTCTTCCAGCCCCAGCCCCGCTTGCTGGTGCAGAACGCAACGAAGATCAGCGACCCGATTATCAGGAAGTTGTTCGACACCAGGAAGTCCTCTATGGCCTGTATGTTTCCTATCCCGGGAAGCTCGAAGCCGGCCCACACGTTGAATCCCAGCGCGCAAGGCAGCGAAAGCACCGGGATGAGCACCACGTTTATGGCCACGGCGCGCTTGCGTTCCATGCCCCATTCGTCCATCCAGAAGCTGAGGATCCCCTCGAACACGGCGATGACGGTGGATATGGCCGCGAAGCCCATCAGGATGAAGAACAACGTGGCGAAGAACGACCCCAGAGGCATTTGGGCGAACACCGCCGGAAGCGTCACGAACACCAGGCCCGGCCCCGAGTCGGGAGAACCGCCGAATGCGAAGCACGCGGGGAAGATGATGAGCCCGGTGGCGATCGCCACGAACGTGTCGAGCCCGGCGATGCGCACCGCCTCGCCCATCAGCGAATACTGCTTGCCTATGTAGCTTCCGAAGATCTCCATCGAGCCGATGCCTATGGACAGCGTGAAGAACGCCTGCCCCAACGCGGCGAACACGGCCTCGGTGAAGCGCGCGGGGTCGCCGAACAGCTTCCCGAAGTCGGGCATCAGATAGAAGGCGATGCCTTCGCCCGCGCCTTCAAGCGTCACCGCACGCACCACCAGCACGACCACGAGCGCCAGAAGGCCCACCATCAGCACCTTGGTTATGCGCTCGACCCCCTTCTGAAGGCCGAGCGAGCACACGAGAAGCGACAGCACGCATGCCACCACCATCCATGCGATCATGTCCACCGGGTCGGCGAGCATGCCGCCGAACGCGGCGGCCATCGATTCCGAGGTGGCGCCCGACAGGTCGGTTATGGCCATCTTCGGGATGTAGGAAAGCATCCAGCCTGCCACGGTGGTGTAGAACATCATGAGCAGGTAGAGGCCCACGAAGCCGAGCCACTTCGCCAGATGCCACTTCGAGCCCTTGGGCTCCAGCACGTTGAACGCCCTGGCGATGCCCTTCTGGCTTGCTCGGCCCACTGCGAACTCCATCACCATGATTGGGATTCCCAGGATCGCCAGGAACAGCAGGTACAGCACGACGAACGCCGCGCCGCCATACTCCCCGACTATGTACGGGAAACGCCATACGTTGCCAAGCCCCACCGCGCACCCTGCGCTGATGAGGATGAAGCCCAACCTGGACTTGAACTGTTCTCGGGTAGCTGCCATGTCACTTCCTTGCCTGCTGGTCGGCTGCGGCGGCGTCGGCCGCGCCTTCGTCGATGCCTTCGCTTGGATAGATGCGGCCCTCGCCTGAATGGGCGACGCCTTCGTCTGCATGGGTGACGCCTTCGTCTGCATGGGTGACGCCCGCGAAGCGGATGTTGGGGAAGCATCCCCCGCACTCCTCGCGCATTATGCTGAGGCATGCGCGGCATCGCTGATTGCGGTTGCGCACCGCGGCAGCCTGGGACACCAGGCGGGAGATCAGCGGGGCCATTATGCCGTCCTCGCCTGCGAAGAACTCGGGATGCCACTGCACCCCCACCAGGAACGACAGCCCCTGCGCCTCCACAGCCTCGACCAGGCCGTCCTCTCCGAAGGCGGAGGCCGTAAGCCCTGGTCCGACTTCGCGGATGCCCTGGTGATGCATCGAATTCACATGGACGTCGTCCATTCCGAGCACCTGATGCAGCAG
>CAQLOA010000012.1 GCA_948829205.1 uncultured Eggerthellaceae bacterium | reverse complement strand
ATTCCACGGTGCCCGTGAAGAACAGCGCCAGCGGAAGCACTCCCAGCACGATGACGAACAGCAGGTACTTCGCATAGTCGCCGAGGAAACGCGAGCGGAAGACGGCCAGCAGCAGCGACTCGAACAGAGTTCCCGTGATGCACAGGCATGGGATGACGTACGTCGAGATGGAGGCGTCCCACGTTGCAAAGAACCAGATGAACGCCATGGCCACCAGCACGAAGTAGTAGCGCTGCAGAAGGCGCAGCACGTCGGGCGAATGCACCACCATGTTCCGCACGAACACGTAGTTGACCACCAGCGCGGCGCAGGCCAGAACGCATCTCCACGCAGAAACCCCCGCAACGACGCACAGCGCGACTATGGCGGCCAGCATCATCAGCGTGGCTCCGCCCAGCATGGCCCGCACGCGGCGGCTCTTGCGCTCGTGGCCGATCTTCGGAAACGCGGACGGCACGGGCGCCCCACGAAGCGCGCTTCCGCAAAGTGGGCACTTGTCCAGGTCGCCCCGGAAGTCGGCACGGCATTCGTCGCAGCGCATCATGACACATCGCCTCCGAGGGCGTGACGGGGGCGTTCGCTTTTGACACACGCATCTTCGCCGTGGTGCAAAAGCGCGTGCTCCATGCGCTCCTGGCGCAGCGCGACGTCCACTTCCTCGCGCGTGCGGTTCAGGTCAACCACGGCCTTCACCCCAAGCCCCGTGAACGCCCTCACGAAGCGGCGCGGGATGTCGTTGGACACCAGCACGCTTGATATCCCGACGCTTAGGTCGTCTCCGTAGGTGGACATGACGAAGTCGATCCCCGTGGTGGACGTCATCACGACGACGCTTTCCACGAAGCCTTCCGTGCCCCGAGGCATCTCGACGCGTCCCAGGTTCGACGCCGCAGTGGTCACCTCGCGCCCGGCCACGCGCGCCGCAAGCCCCAGCACCGCGTCCTTCAGGAACACCGGGGCGACGCGCAGCGCCGCATTCTTCTGCAGCTTCACCATGCGGTTCATGCGCCTCTTGAGCACATCGGGCTGCGTGGCGTCGCGCAGCTGCCCTTCCACGTCGGCCGCCACCTGGGCGAGCGTCTCGCCTTCGACGCCCGGCACGTACGACACGTAGGCCAGGCCGAAGAAGTTCCGCAGCGTCTCGGACCCGAAGAAGCGCCTCAGGTCGACCGGCACCGTGATGCATATGGCCCGCCCGCGTTCGCGGTCGCGGACCGACATGCCGTCGCGGATGGCGCAGACCACGGCGGCGATCAGCAGCGGCGTGAGGCCCACCCCCAGCACCTTGGCGGCTTCGCGCACCTGCGAGGCAGACAGGTGCACCTCCATGAACTGCTGCGCACCCATGTCGCGCCATCCCTTTATGCGGTAGGCCTTCGGCTTCGCCGTCGTCCCCGACGCCTTGCGTTCGTAGTTCGCCGAGAAGCTGTCCTCGGTCTTGTGCTCCTCGCCTCGCGAATAGGGCTCGAGTTCCACCGGCACACCATAGCGTTCCTGCACGTAGAAGGCCACGAGGGTGCGGAACAGCTGCATCGTGCCACGACCGTCCGAGACCATGTGGGACATCTCCAGGTTGATGCGCCTTCCGCTGTAGCTGACGCGCACCAGCACGCTGCTGGGGCCGGCATGCATAGGCGCGCAAGGCGGAAGATTCTCGTGCGACACCTTCGGCTTCGAGGGAGCCTGTTCGAGGTAGTGCCAGAACAGCCCCGACTTCAACGTGACGTTGAACCCCGGGAAGACGTCAAGCGCGCGGTCGAGCGCCCGCTGCAGCGCGCCGGGGTCGACATCCTCGGACATGCCGGCGGCTATGCGGAACACGGTCTGGGCCGCGCGACCCGCCTGCGCGGAGTAGAACCTGCCTACGTTGTCTAGACGGTACCAAGGATCTCTAGCCATCGGGAACCGTCCTGCTGGGGCAGATCGTCGCCGTCCAGGAATGCCTTCATTATGGAATACGTGTCGCGCACCAGGGTGAGCACCGTGGGATAGAGGAAGTACCCGTGCACGCCTCCCAGGATGCGGAAGCAGACCGCTTCGCTGCCGTCGGCCTCCAGCCGCGCGGCATAGGCCTCGCCCTCGTCGCGCAGCGGGCAGTACTCGGCGGTGACGACCAGCGTGCGCGGCTGGCCGGCCAGGCTCGGCTCGAGCAGCGGCGCGAAGTAGGGGTTCCGGTAGTCGTCGGGTCCGTTGAGGTACATGCCTATGTAGCCGAGTATGTCCTCGCGGGTAAGCAGGTAGCCTTCGCCATTCTCGTGCACCGAGTCGAAGACGGACGTCTCGCTGTGGTCGTCGTAGGTCAGTGGGTACAGGAGCATCTGCGTCCTCGGCGCGAAGTCGCCCCTGTCGCGGGCCATCAGCGACACCACGGCCGCGATGTTGCCTCCGGCCGAGTCGCCAAACAGCACGATGTTGTCAGGGTCGACGCCTTCCACGACCTTGCCTGCGAACAGCTGGCGCGCCACCTCGTAGCAGTCCTCGATGGCTGCGGGGAACCGGTGTTCGGGCGAGCGCCGGTAGTCCACCGACACCAGGCGCCTTTCCAGCCGCAGCGCCGTGCGCATGCACGAGTCGGTGTAGAAGTCTATGTCGCCGTTGGCCCATCCGCCGCCGTGGAAGAACAGGATGGTGCCGCGATGGTCCTCGTTCACGTGCAGGCCCGACTTCAGCGAGAAGTCGATGTCGAGCGGGGTGAACACGCGTATGGGGATGCCGTAGCCGTCAGGCGCTTCGACGGTGGCGTCGTCTATGCGGCAGCGCGGGCTCGCGATGGTCAGCTTCGCGCTGGCGTCCTCGGCCACGCGCTGGCGCTTGTACGCCTTCGTGATGTCGGGCCGCAGCTTGGTTATGGCGTTCACTGTGGCCTCGACGGCCTTGTTCATCGGCATGTCGCCCTCATTTCTCGGTCGGGTTCAAATACATAGTATGGCGCAGCTACAGCGCATAGGGCCACTGGGACGCATTCGTTTCGCAGCCGTTTGCTCGCATGTCAGAAGACGTTTGTGGAACAGGGGGCGTTCCCCTGTCACGCCCCAACCACACCCAAGGTTACCGATTGGATTATCGTAACACTGTGTTATCGTGGTGTTACGCATCAAAAAATGGTAACACCCAAGACAGAAAGTCGCGCCGACAAAGGAGAGAAAGATGCAGAACCTCACGCGCCGCAAGTTCGTGGCCCTTGCAGGAATGGGGGCGCTATGCGCGCTGGCGGGAGGTACCCTTCCCGGATGCTCCTCCCCCGCCGGGTCGAGCTCCGCTTCGTCGGCCGCCATCGACAAGAGCCAAGTCGTGGTCACCATGACACCCACGTCCGAACCCGCGGCAGGCTTCGACCCGCTGTTCTCGTGGGGATGCGGCGAGCACGTGCACGAGCCCTTGATACAGTCGACGCTGTTCACCACGAACACGCAGCTGGAATTCGTGAACGACCTTGCCACTTCCTACGAATGCTCGAAAGACGGCCTGACCTGGACGTTCAAGGTGCGCGACGACGTGAAGTTCACCGACGGCGAGCCCCTGACCGCCGCCGACGTGGCGTTCACCATACTAGGAATACGCGACAACGAGGCCGCCGAGGCCGACCTTTCCATGGTTGCCGACGCGGTCGCAACCGACGACGTCACGTGCGTCGTGACCCTGACCAAGCCGTTCAACGCGTTCCTGTACACGCTGGCCGTGGTGGGCATCGTGCCCGAGCACGCCTACGGCCCCGACTACGGACGCAACCCCATAGGCAGCGGCCGCTACATGCTTGAGCAGTGGAACGAGGGCCAGCAGGTCATACTGAAGGCAAACCCCGACTACTACGGCGAAAAGCCCAACATCGACCGCTTGGTCGTGCTGTTCATGGAAGAGGACGCATCGGTCGCTGCGGCGCAATCCGGCCAGGCCGACGTCTCCTACACGGCGGCCACGGTCGCGAACAACACCAACGTGGCCGGCTACGGGCTGCTCGTTTGCAAGTCGGTCGACAGCCGCGGCATATCGCTTCCCTGCGTGGCGCCTGGCGGAAGCAAGAAGGACGGCACGGCCACATACGCGACAGGCAACCAGGTCACCTGCGACGCAGCGCTGCGCAAGGCCATAAACCATGCGGTGGACCGCAAGGCGATGATCGACAACGTGCTGGACGGCTACGGCACCGAAGCCTACAGCGTCTCAGACGGGATGCCCTGGTCCAGCGACGCCATGAAGGTAGACTTCGATCGAGCGCTCGCGCGACAGCTTCTGGAGGAAGGCGGCTGGGCGCTGGGCGACGACGGCGTGTACGCGAAGGACGGCGTACGTGCCAGCTTCGAGCTTTGCTACAGCGCGTCCGACCCGGTTCGCCAGGCGCTGGCGAACGAGTTCGCAAACCAGATGTCCGAGGTCGGCATAGAGGTGCTGCCCATAGGCGGCGGCTGGGACGACATCTATCCGCGCGAGTACGACACGCCGGTGCTGTGGGGATGGGGCGCCAACAGCCCCATCGAGGTGTACACCCTGCACTACGGGCCTTCCGCCGGGAATTACGCGGTGTACGAGAACGCCGGCGTGGACGCACATCTGGACGCCGCGCTGGCCGCCACGACGGTCGAGGAATCGTATCCCGAATGGCAGGCCGCCGCCTGGGACGGCAGCGAAGGCTTCGCGCCCGAAGGCGGCGCACCCTGGGTCTGGCTGGCGAACGTCGACCACTTGTACTTCAAGCGCGACGGGCTGAACGTGGCCGACCAGAAGCCTCACCCCCACGGCCACGGCTGGTCGCTGGTCAACAACGTGGACAAGTGGTCGTGGGAGTAGCGGGCATGGCCACGTCGGCGGAAATGGCCTCCATCGCCAAAATGGCCGCGTCGGCGGGAACGGCCGGGGCCGTCCATGCGGCTGCGTCGGCAGGAACGGGCGCCTAACCCCATGCTTCGCTACGCCGCCGGACAGGTCGCGAAATTCGTGTTGCTCATGCTAGCCGTGAGCCTGGTCACGTTCGCCCTGGTCAGCGCATCGCCCGTCGACCCGGCGCAAGCCAACGTGGGACAGGCCGCGCTGGCTTCCATGGGCGATGCGAAGCGCGCGCAGGTCGCGTCCTACTGGGGGTCCGACCTCCCCTTTCACGAAAGGTACCTGAACTGGCTCGCGGCCGCGCTCCATGGCGACTTCGGAACGTCGCTGCGCTTCAACGCGCCGGTCGCCGACGTCATCGCGACGCGTGCGGGCAACACGCTGGCCCTGATGGCCGTCGCATGGGTGGTCGGCGGCGTGCTGGGATTCGCGCTGGGCGTGGCCGCCGGAGTACGCCGCGGAAGCAGGCTTGACGCCGCGGTGAAGGGATACTGCTACCTGCTGGCGTCCACTCCCGTCTTCTGGCTGGCGCTGGTCTTGCTGGTGGTGTTCTCGGTGCAGCTAGGGTGGTTCCCTATGGGGTTCTCGGCTCCCATAGGGGTGGCGTCCTCCGACGTCACGCTCGCCGACGCGCTTCACCACATGGCGCTGCCGGCGATCACGCTGTCGGTGACGGGCGTGGCGAACATAGCGCTGCACACCCGCGAGAAGACCATCGACGTGATGGAGAGCGACTACGTCAGGTTCGCGCGCACGCGAGGCGAGTCGACGTGGGGCATCGTGCTGCGGCACGGGCTGCGCAACCTGGCCATGCCGGCCATAACGCTGCAGTTCGCGTCGATCTCCGAGATATTCGGCGGCTCGGTGCTTGTGGAGCAGGTGTTCTCGTACCCAGGGCTGGGGCAGGCGGCCGTAACGGCAGGGCTTGGCGGCGACGCCGCGCTGCTGGCCGGGATAGCCGTGCTTTCCGCCGCGCTGGTGTTCGGCGGCAACCTTGTGGCGAACCTGCTGTACGGCGTGGTTGACCCGCGCATCGCGCTGCGCAGAGGCAAGCTTTCTGCGCATGCAGCCAACGAGACGGCCGAAGGAGGCGCGCTGTGAGCCGCATCGACGAAGCATATGCGGTCGCGGGAAGCGCCAACGCGGGCAGCGTGGGCATCCTGGCCGACGCGGGGGCAATGGTCAGCGAGGCTCGCCTTCCCAACGCGCCCGTACTGCACGTTCCCAAGCGCCGCAAGCTTTCGAACCGCAAGGCCACGCTCGCCTGCTTCGTGGGCACCGTCGTGCTGCTGACGGCACTGGTCGTGGCGGGACGCCTGGTGGAACCCGCAGCCATGGCGACCGACTTCGCCATGAAGAACCTGCCGCCCAGCCTTGCGCACCCTTTCGGCACCGACTGGATGGGCCGCGACATGCTGCTGCGCACGCTTGCGGGCCTTTCCACAAGCGTGCTGGTAGGGCTGCTGGCAGCTGCGGCATCGTCGGTGATGGCGCTGGTGCTGGGCACCGTGGCCGCCGTCGGCGGAAGGCGCGCCGACGCCGTTGTCACGTGGCTGATCGACCTACTTATGGGCGTTCCGCACATCGTCCTGCTGATCCTCATATCGTGCGCTCTAGGGAAGGGGTTCTGGGGCGTGACCATAGGGGTCGCGCTGACCCATTGGGCGAACCTGGCCCGCGTGGTGCGCGCCGAGGTGCTGCAGTGCAGGCAGTCGCCGTTTGTGGCCGCGGCTGCGAAGCTTGGGGCCACGCGCACTCAGGTCGCATGGCGGCACATGGTCCCCTACGTGCTTCCGCAGTTCCTCGTGGGGCTGGTGCTGTTGTTCCCCCACGCCATCCTGCACGAGGCCGCCATCACTTTCCTGGGTTTCGGGCTGCCGCCCGAGCAGCCCGCCATCGGGATCATCCTGAGCGAGTCCATGCGATACCTGACTTCGGGGATGTGGTGGCTCGCAGTGTTCCCCGGCCTGGCGCTGGTGGCCACCGTGCTGCTGTTCGACGCCGCCGGCGGAAGCCTGCGCAAGCTGGCCGACCCGCGAAGCGCGCAGGAGTAGCCATGGCGGACCTTCGCAACATCGACACCATGACGGAAGAGACAGCGGCGCATGTCCGGCCAGCAGCGGAAGATGCGACGGCACGCGCCTGCGGCGGCCACGCCCACGGAGGCCACATGGACGGCGAGCAGCACCATCACCACTCGCATGCCGCCACGTCCGCGCATCCGGGACACCACCACCTGCTGACGGTGGAGGACCTGAGCGTGTCCTTCCGCATGTACGACGAGGATGCGCCGTACTTCTCGGCCAAGCAGCGCGAGGTGGCCGTGATCGAGAACTTGAGCGTGTCGGTGCACGTGGGCGAGATAGTAGCCGTGGTCGGGGCGAGCGGGTCGGGGAAGACGCTGCTGGCCGATTCCATAATGGGCCTGTTCGAGCCGAACGCGCTCGTGTCGGGACGCATGTGGTTCGACGGCGAGGAGATGGACGCCGAGGGCCTTGCGCGCCTGCGGGGGCACGGCATATCGCTGGTGCCGCAGAGCGTGCAGAACCTGGACCCGCTGATGAAGGTCGGACGCCAGGTGGAAGGCTTCGGGGCACGACACGGCGCGGCCGAGGCGAAGGCGGCCAGGGAGCGCCTGTTCGCACGGTACGGCCTAGGACCCGAGGTCGCGGACATGTTCCCGTTCCAGCTGTCAGGCGGCATGGCAAGGCGCGTGCTTCTGTGCTGCGCGCTCGCTGACGAGCCGCGCCTGATAGTGGCCGACGAGCCCACGCCTGGGCTTGACCTGCCGCTGGCCGTGCGCGCCATGGACGACTTCCGTGCGTTCGCCGACGACGGGGGCGGCGTGCTGCTGATAACGCACGACATCGAGCTGGCGCTGCGCGTGGCCGACCGCATCGCGGTGTTCAAGGACGGCACGGTGGTGGAGGAGACGGCGGTCGCCAACTTCGCGTCGCCCGAGCTTCTGCGCAGCGAGTTTGCCCGCGAGCTCTGGCATGCGCTCCCCGAGCACGGCTTCGAGGCGCCTGTGGCGCAAGACGATACCGCCATGCATGTGGGCGTAGGTGAGCAATTCACGTGCTCGCCTACCCCACGAGTTGCTTTCAAGGACGAAGGGCGCGACGAATGCTAGAGGCCCGGGACATAACGTTCGGCTACGGGAACGGACCGCTGGTGCTGCAAGGCTTCGACCTGCAGGTTGCACCCGGCGAACGCGTGGCTTTGGCTGCACCTTCCGGGTTCGGCAAGTCCACCGCCTGCAGGCTGCTGGCAGGGTACGAACGCCCGGCGTCGGGCCAGGTGCTGGTTGACGGGAGGCCTCTTCCCCGCAAGGGCGCATGCCCCGTGCAGCTGATACAGCAGCATCCCGAGCTGGCCGTGGACCCGCGCCGACGCATGGAGGCCACGCTGCGCGAGGCGGGAAAGGTGCAGCCCGAGCTTATGGAGCGCTTCGGCATACGCCGCGAATGGATGAGCCGCTTTCCGCACGAGCTCTCGGGCGGCGAGCTGCAGCGCTTCTGCATCGTGCGCGCGCTCGCGGCGAACCCGCGCTACCTGGTCGCCGACGAGATCTCCACCATGCTTGACGCCGTCACCCAGGCGCAGATCTGGCACGCGCTCGTCGACGAGTGCGGCGCGCGCGGCACGGGGATGGTGCTGGTGACGCACTCCCCCGCCCTCACCCAGCGCATCGCCACCCGCGTCGTAAATCTGGGGTAACACCAACGTGAGATACGTCGAGAGACGAGAATTGAATGACTCGGATTCGAACCTACAGGACTAAGAGTATTGCGAGACCCGCACAATATATCCCATCGGTTTTTAAAATAAACCGCGAATGCGGGCTTCCTATCAACACTCGACTAATCCTTTTTTCAACGAATACTTAACCAGCTCGACCTTGCTATGGACGCCAAGCTTCCTCATCAGATTCGTTCGATGATAGTCTGCTGTTTTGACGCTGATTCCCAAGATGGCGGCGATTTCCTTGTTTGTCTTGTCCTTGGCCAATAGGATTAGGATTTCGCGCTCTCTTTCGGTAAGAGCATCGAACTCGTTATCGCCATCGGTCTCCTTGTAGGCGTTAACCAAGACATCCGACAATTCCGTGTCGAGATAAAAATCGCCATCGGCAACTTTCTGAATGGCCTGCACCAAAACGTCTGCAGCAGACCTCTTCAGGATGTAACCCGATGCACCAAGGCGGATTGCTGGCAGAACGTACTCCTTGTTCTCGTATTGCGTCAGAAAAATAATCTTTGCGTCCGGAACGATGTCCAAAATTCGCCTCGCCGCAGTAAGCCCATCCATGTCGCGCATCGCTATGTCCATTAGAATAATCCTAGGCCTCATTTTGATTGCAAGGTCGATTGACTGGCTGGCGCTGTCGGCCTCTCCGATAACCTCGAAACGTCCGTCCACCTCTAAAAGAGCCCTAAGGCCTTGGCGAAAAAGAGTATGGTCGTCGACTATAACAACTTCAATGCTCATCATGTTCTCCTTCAAGCGGAATCATCAGGGTAACAGAGGTGCCCAGTTCAGGATTTGAATCTATTTCTAGAGTGCCACCGATAAGTTCCGCCCGCTCGCGCATTCCAATCAAGCCTAAGCTTGCTCGATTTCCGTTCGTTGCCGTAGATTTGCAATCAAAGCCATGCCCATTGTCCGCAACAACAACCGATAACGAACTTGCGAAAAAGAGCACGCGGACAAATATGTCCTCTGCATTCGAATACTTTACGGCATTGGTAACCGCCTCCTGAACGATTCTGAATATCATTATCTCCGATTGAGGAGACAGCTGGACGGCCTCTCCCTCGACTTCAATATGAGGCCTTGCTGCAATCTCCTTGGCTCTTACTTCCAAATACCACCGCAGGGCCGGAATGAGTCCCAAGTCGTCAAGCAAGGAGGGGCGGAGGTCGTATTCGATTCTGTGAAGTTCTTTAAGGATGGTCGAAACGCGCTCCTTCAGCGATTCGAGCATTTCGATGGCCGAGCTGTCGTTTCTCTTGAGCATCGTGGTGGCAGTGTTGACGCCAAGGCTCAAAGCGGCAATGGACTGACTAGTTTCATCGTGAAGCTCTCTGGAAATCCTTTTCCTCTCCTCCTCTTGGGCCGAGATAGCCTTTTCAAGGAATCGGCTCTGCTCGTCGGTTTTCTCCTGGAGCTCTTTCAAAAGCCGAACATTTTCAATTACGCCTCCGAACAGCCCTCCAATAGAGACGAGAAGAGATGTGCGGGTGGCGGAAAGAGCAACGTCGTCCTCAAACAGAATCGCCATTCCCGTCAGACAATGCTTCATGCGAGAAAGGGGGATGATTGCGACGTGCATCTTCTCGGGCCCAAAGGCCTTGCTCCGGATGCTTACGGAATGCTCGTCTGGCCCTACTGAATCGACAAGCTTCTCATCGTTGATATACTCCTGAAT
This sequence comes from uncultured Eggerthellaceae bacterium, assembly GCA_948829205.1. GTDB lineage: Bacteria > Actinomycetota > Coriobacteriia > Coriobacteriales > Eggerthellaceae > MGBC163016. The sequence goes on along the minus strand of CAQLOA010000012.1, from coordinate 8,142 downwards.
CGCGCCAAGCATCAGGCTTCGCATACGTTCGTTGAATCCACATTTTGACTGGAAATGACTCGTTTCTATGGTTCTCCCGTCTGCAGAGAATATCCATGCTGAAACTCCGCCGCAAACGACCAATATCTTGCTCATCATCCTCTGCAGGGCATTGCTGTCGGAGATAGCACCAGTCGCCATTTCCGACAACTCATTCAGCGATGCCAAGTCCTTGTTTCTTTGAATAAGCTCTCTTGCGGATTTGTTTCTTTCGGTTGCATCTCTGCAAACACACATTATCAGCGAGACGCCCGAATATCTAACTTCGCTAAAGGTCGTCTCGATGTAGATTTCTGCTCCATCGGAACGTAGATACTTCATCTCTCGGTGGTCGGGGGCGATATGGCGGAACGACTCGTGCGGAAGCATTGCTTCGAAATCGTCTTCGGCCCGTCCCAGACGCTTCAATAATGCCTTTCGGGTAATCCCGACCATTTCCAGATACTGCTCATTAACATAGTGAATCTTGGCCGCGTTCTTATCAGAAGGATGGAAGACAACGACGCCCTCGCCTGAAGCACTGATCGCGTCGAGAACCATCCTGTTGCTTTCCTCCGACTCTTCGAGCTGCGTAAGCTTCAGAGAAATGTCCTCTCGCATCTTGTTCATGCTGAGCGCCAAATCAGCGATTTCGTCGTTCCCCTTCACTTCGATTTGTTGGCTCAAGGCGCCTCTTCCCAACATAAGGGAAGCGTTTGCGAGATAGCGAAGGTATCCTGTAGAAGCTCTGCTATATAGAGCCGCTACCGCCGAGCCAAGCAATATCCAAATCGCCATCTGAACGATCATGAGGCTTTTCAGGGTGTCTATGGCGGCAATTATTCTTTGCTGGCTAAATCCAACGTGTATTTCAGGGTCGAGCCCATTTATAATCCGCGCTCCAACGTCCCGCACCATACCGAAGTCGCTTGTCAACAACATTACCTCTTCGGTATTGAATCCTTCTTGTATTACATTTGCATTCACCAAATTGACGGGGAAGCCGTCTTGAAACGTATGCGACCGAATCGCTCCGTCCTCATTGACCAAATACACGTACTCGATATCACCGCTCGACGCGATCAGGTCGTCAATGCTTCGCTGAACAGACATTGCGTCGCCGGAATAATATGAATTGGCGATACTGTCTGCCACGACCTGGACAAAACTCGCTTCCTGCTTACGGGACTCGTCAAACATCGTTTTCTCAACCGTAGGCACAACGGTTGCAATGCTCAACGTGCCCGTAGCAACGACCACGGCCATTGTGGTTAGAGCGATTCTTGTCCCTAGCTTCATTTGGCATCGTGGCTGTCATGGCCGAGAAGGCCAAACGCGGCCGCCATACGCCGTACGTCTTCGTAATCCGCAGAATCTGCCGAAGCGAAGCCGCCCGGCATTTCCGTCATATCCCATCTGTATATCCCCTTGGAATCCTTCCCCTTGGGATCAAAATTGAGAAGAGCGTCTCTTATTGCTTGCATCTTTTCCGTCTCTTCGGCCATGGAAGAAGAGACCACAATGCCGCTACGCGGGTATTTGTCAGAAATGGCCAATACTTTTATCAACCCTTTTGACTCAAGATAGGACGCGAGCGTATCTTGTATGCTCCCTGCATCGAAATCACCTCTCAGTACAGCATCTGCAACTTCCGAATGCGAGGAGAAATGCTGATAATTGCCAAGGTCACCAAGAGATATCCCTTCGCCTGACAGCATCAACGAAGGAATCAGATTTCCTTGCGTGGACGCATTGTCTCCGAAAGCAAACGACTTACCAATCAAGTCGGTTAGATGATCAACCGGGCTGTTGGGCAATGTGATTATGGCCGCCCGATACGTATCGTCTCCGCTATCGTTTAGGCCCCTTGCTAGAATATCCGCATCATATAGCTCGTTCGCTTGAAGGTAACCTAACGTCCCAACAGCTGCTATATCCACCTTGCCGTTGCCTAATTCGTCTACAATCTTCGAATCCGAAGGAGTCACGTGCAACTCGAATTCGTACCCTGTCTCCTCTCTCAAATAGCCTATAAGAGAGGAGTACATCTTTATGTCCTCCTTTAGCTCGAGGCGCCTGTCGAATCCGAACACGATTTCGTCACCGTCGTCATCCACCACACGCCGCGGATCCTCTAAGCGCTCTCCCAAATCAACCTGGACAGGAGATGTGTCGGGATTGTCCTTCCATAAATAGACGCCCATAAATACAATTCCAGCCAAACATACGGCAAGCCCAATAGCAAATGGCAACAATCTTTTCATGAAAGTCGCTACTCCTGTGTTCCGCACTAGAAAACCATCGTTCGCAACGCAAAACCTCCACTGGCAGAGTATTCACATTAGCTTCATTGCACTTGCCGACACGCCCGGCTATGCATGCAAGAGCATCCGTTTCAGATGCCGAGAAGCTTGAGCTTTTCACAATGCCTCATAGGCAATGCCTCTACAAGACGAGCAAGCTCCAAATAAAACGAATCGTCGGTTGATTTTTTTATGCCTGCGGCGAATTGGGGAACCCAGGTCATAATATGTTGTTGCAAGAAGTCGAATTGGAGAGCAAAGCGTTCGTTCGCACCTGCATCAATCGATGCATTCCCCGTTGCGTCACCGACAACCATCGCCATAAAGAGAAACTCGACCCCGATATGATCTGCTGGATAGTTGCTCTCGAAAGCAGGCACTACTCCGTATTTTTCGTAAAAACCCAGAACCGCAGATGTTTCCTCCCCAATTTGCATCTTCCCCTCGGTTTCACCCAAATAGTATGAGGCCGTCTGGGGAGAAGGTGGCAATCCAGGGCCAACGAACAATCTGGTGTACTCCAGATCGAGAGCCTGCATCCTTTCATTTGAGGCCTTTCGGACCGTCTCCAGGATTCCATTGATTCCGTCGACTGCGCCTTCTCCTTCTCCGCAGCATTCGATGCCCATTTGCTCCCATTTGTTCGCAAAGCTTCGAAGTTCGTCAGTTCGGGGACCTGATAGCATAATTACGCCAAGAATAGAGTACAGGGCGCCGAGGGTGTCGAACTCTTGTAGCAAGATTCCCAAATCCCTCACCGGACATACCTCCCGAAGTTTCTAGGCCAGGACGCACATGTGCGTCCTGGCCCGAACAACATACCATTATCGACACTCTATGCTTTCCTGACCTTAACAACCATATCCGCAAAGCACGGCATCCCCATAAGAGGGCTATGGGCGTTTGGGTCAACGAGAGCGCTATGGTTAGCCGTGTAGTTTTTTGATTTTTCAGCCAGACCAACCCCTGGGGCAAAACGCCCACCCGTGCCAAATCCTAGCTTGATTGTGCCTGGTCGAATACCTTCGGTAACAAAAGCCCTTCCTTTTTCTTTGGCCCCTAGCGGGTTTTCCAACTCAATCAGATCCCCTTTGCGTATACCCAGCATGTTCGCATCAGTCGCGTTTATTGCAATAGTTCCTACGCACATCGTCCCGGGGTCAAATACTTTGTCTACAACATTGGCGACTCCATCGATTCCAAAATCAGGCACACGTTGTTCCACCCTGTCGTTCATCGGCATCCAAATGCCCTCGACCGGGGCCTGCGCCAACACGGGCACCATCTGCGTAGCCGTCATACTGTGGTGCACCCGTCCACAAATAAGCTGGAAAGGATATTCCTCCTTATATTGAGCGTACTCTTGATTGGTGTACGGATTCCACATGGTCTCGTACCAGAAGAATGTTTTTGGGTATCTATCCATACCGATATCTTTGAGCCCTTGGGGAATCACTCCTGACTTATCGAGAACCTCGTTGTACTTGTCGTAGAGAGAGAAAGTAAACTCGAACAGTTTGGAATCTGTCTTCGCAACCGCTTTGCTGGGAACATATCTTCCTGTTTCCGAATCGTATCTTTTGAAACGATTCCAGCTCATCGGCCATACCGCAACGCCTTTATGGCTCCTCATCCATTCAACCGTGACGAGATCCCCTGTAACGGTCTTCTTCTCGTCGTCGATAACGACGTTCCCGGATTCAAGCGAATCGGGAGTGCCGATCAGCTTGTATCCGAGCGGATAATTAGGATAAGGGATAGGTTCCCCTGCGTGGTTTCTGCCTGGCGCAGGAGCTAGCATCTCGTTTACGAAATCTTCCTCGCTTTCGTACTTTTCCCAGAAATCGGACGCCTTGATATCGGCGTCGCCTCTTTCGACGAGCTTTTTTGCTAACAAATTCATGATGTCAGTTGGCTTCTTGCATTCGTATAAGGGCTCGATCACCGAATCACGGAGCCAAAGCGTCTGGTGGGATGGATACACATCAGACAAACTCATACGCTCCATATAGCTAGCTTCGGGTAGTATGACATCCGCGTACATGCCTGTTTCGAGATACACGGTATCGATGTTGACAATCAGATCGACGAGGTATTGACCGCTTTCGTCCTTTGCGGTAAGGGCATCTATCCAATCTTTGGTGTTGCCGCCCGTCATGACGGGATTACCCGTACGTATGATGAATCCTTTGATAGGATATGAGTAGCCTTTAAAGGGACCGTGCTGGATATTGACTCCTTCGCGAAACCTCCGTGGATAGTCTCCAACGACATCATCCCAGGCTGCCGGCCAGTCCCCAAACCTGTCCATGTGCAATTTCTCAATGGCAGCATTGACCTCGGCGCCGTTGGCAAACCTGGTTACTTCTCTCTTTGCGAAGTCGGAGCCCTTGGCTTTTCCCCCTTTGTCGCTCTTTACGAGCTCTGTGTCGATCACCCCGCCCGGAACGTCGACATTGCCTGTAACGATGTTGAGAGCTGTGCCGAGAATTGAGGCAGAATAGCCATTGTAATGGTGGCCTGGGCTTTGCATGCCCCACACCAAAGCCGCTGGTTTCGTAATACCAAACGAGTGCGATAGCTCGGCAATTTGCTCAGAAGGCAAGCCTGTTCTGTCAGCGGCCCAATCCAAAGAGAAATACGGCATCCCGTTTATTGGGTCTTTTTTCGTCCACCAAGACTCGAATGCGGACCTGAATTCGTTCCATCCTACACTGTAGTCCTCAAAACTCCAGTCGATGTAGCTCCTATCGGGGTTCGACTGATCGTCCTCTTCCAAAAGATAGCGCATCATTGCGGCAAATAGATCGCCGTCGGTACCCGGACGGATGGGAATCCATTCGTCTGCTTGCGCCGCAGTGTTGGTCAAGGCGGGGTCGACTACAACCACCTTGCAGCCATTTTCGACCTTGGCGCCAACTGTTCCGCGGCTTTCATAATTGATTCGCGTAGCAACAAAAGGGTTCCATCCGACATACACGATCAGCTTTGCCCGATGAGTCCAATCGTTGCCTAAGGTTCCGTCTGCTTTTCTTACCAGTGCAGGACGCATCACATCGGGTTCAAAGCGCTTTCCTCCCAACATCAACTTGGGACCATGACGACGCGGTGTGTCGCAGATAGAGCCATGTTCGACGCAATTCGGGGTCCCGAACGCATAAAACAGGCGATAATACTGATCTCGATCGGTTACGTCCCCGGCATCCATGATCACGGATTCGGCACCGTAGTTGTCTTTTATCGCGATGAGCTTATCTGCAACATAGTCAAGCGCTTCATCCCAGGAAGCTCTCCGGAACTTGCCTTCGCCCCGCTCCCCTTCGCGAATAAGCGGGTATTGATTTCGTTCGGGCGAATATACGAACTGCACCCCTGCAGCACCTTTTGCGCAGCACGTGCCATTGTTGTACGGGCATGCGTCATTGCCGAATATCTTGATCAGGCGACCATCCTTCACCCAAGCCTCCAAGGAACATTCGCTCGGGCACATAGTGCATGCCGTATATTTTATTTCCACGTTATCGCCAGATGCTTCGGCAGCATTAGCCTGCTCGATTCGGTCAAAACCGTTTCCTGCAACTAAACCGGATGCCGCAACAGCCGCTGAAAGCTTTAGAAAACCTCGTCTCGTAGCGTTTGCTCCGCGAAGTATGTTTTCCATTATTTGTACCTCCTTGACTTGGTAGAAAACTTAGGCTGGGAAGGCAACGAACAAAACAGTGAACCTGAAAAAGACGCAACCGAGCAGTATCAAGGCGCAGATAAGAGCAGCGAACGGACGGTTGCACGCTTTTTGTGGTATCGATGCAATCACTGAAGGAGCAAGGAGACCTACCACAAGGAATCCACCGGTAAACGACGCAGAGCCCCAAAGATTTGAGACGACGTCATTGTCTCCCGAAACAAGAGATGACAGTGTCCACGATACGACCAAAGCAACGATCAAGACGCAAATCGCGACGACCAACAAATTCACTTTGCGCGACGCCTCGACGTCACACTCCCCGGAATCTAACGTTATCACCAAGCAGGTAATCCCCGCACCAGCAAGCAGGCTCGAGAGGAGAAACACCAGGGGCATGATGTCTGATGAGATGAATGGATTTGACTGGTTGATGCCCAGTTCATAACCAGGATACAGGCTAAGCGCAAGCCCGAAAGCAAGGCACAAAGCCAAAAGAGGTTTCGGCAACTCAAGGGGCTTGGTGTTAGATTCGGAGGCATCCGAAATAATTGTTTTGTGCCTTATCGACAAAATGAAGGCTGCAAAAACAACCAAACCGTATAGCGTTAGAATCAAGCTTCCCCACGACATAGGAGAAGATGGTTGGAAATTGGCGGGGTTGATTACGCTTAGAAATCTCTCTGGGTGAGCCAATTCGAAGATGAGGGCTATTGGAGCAAGGACAATTGCGATGAACGAAACCGCAATCAATCTCGTGCGGGCTTTTGTTCCCTTCATTTTTCCCAGCAGCATTGATGTTGAAACAATGATTGCACATCCAGAGCTTATGGCAATAAGAGTCAGATACGCTAACGCCAGAAAGCCCCAACTCGAGGGATTTGTGACCGTATATATTTCAGTAACATACATGAGATCCTCCTGCACACTCGGTTATTCGGACATATCCGCACCGATATAGAACACTTGCGGCTTGGTTCCAAATTCGGGGTTCAACACTTGAACAGGTTCAAGCGTGCAAGCTGCATGCACGGGGCTGTCGGGATCGTTCAGGTCCCCAAACATCCTCGCCTTTCCCATACAACTTCTTACGCAGGCAGGATCTTCATCTGGATTCGACCTCTCAGCGCAGTAGTTGCATTTATCGGCAATTCTCTTTTGGGAATTCATAAACCGAGCAGAGTAGGGACAAGCGATTGCGCAATAACCACAACCTATACATTTATTTCCATCGACAAGAACAACTCCCTCGTCGCTTCTGTATGATGCGCCCGTGGGGCATGCACTAATGCAGGGGGCATTCTCGCAATGATTGCATTGTCTGGGCAGAAATGCTCGACGCACATTTGGGAACGCTCCCCTCTCTTCCATATCGACCCACGCCCTGAAGGATTCAAAAGGCACGGCATTTTCCATTTTGCAAGTTGCCATGCACGACATACATCCGACGCATTTCCTAGCATCGATCACCATGGCATATCGCTTGTTTTTAGGCATATCGAACCCCCTCCTCTTATCGTCTGCCTGCATAGAAGTCTATTGCCGCAGAAGAATTAATGTAATCAGGACAACTGATAGAAAAGGTATGGGAATCACCCAAAACAACTCCTCGGCAAACACCTGGGTTTAGCCATCTAAGGAGGCGTTACAAGGCCCTTTCGCATTGCAACAGTCGAAGAGCGCCCGACAGACAAAGTTCGAAAACATAATCCAACAACCTACTCCGCTTTAATGTTTCCGCCCAAGCGGGAAGTAGCTATGTCGAACACATATTGACACATTTCGATGTTTGAATATACTGCTAATCGAAATATAGAAATGTATCAATATGTTGAATGGAGCGTCATGGAGGCGATCGGCTCGTTCCTCATGGACCAGGTGCTAAAGATGCAGTGGCTTTCGGACTTGGTGGCCATGCTCGTGGGCGCACTCGGTCTGGACGTCACCTCGCAATGGGGAGGTACGCTGCACTTCTTCGTCTACGACACCATCAAGATAGTCATCCTGTTGTGCGTGATGATCTTCATCATCAGCTACATCCAGAGCTACTTCCCGCCCGAGCGCAGCAAGCGCATCCTGGGGCGCTTCAAGGGCATCGGCGGCAACATCGCAGGTGCCTTGCTCGGCACGGTGACGCCG
>CAQLOA010000011.1:18521-19207 GCA_948829205.1 uncultured Eggerthellaceae bacterium | reverse complement strand
GATGCAATCTGTGCGCAGGACGCGTGGCGAAGGGAAAGCTTCCCAGCTGCGTCAAGCACTGCCAGGCCGGATGCATGCACTATGGCGACATCGAAGACCTCGCCGCTCAAATCACCGGATCGAAGTTCGCGTTGTTCTCCAAGTAGGAGGGAAGGGGGTCGAACATGACCAGTCAAATTGAAAGGCCTACGGGCATCAGGGCATGGGGCGTCGCCAAAGACCAGCTGTCGCAGACCCAGCGCTGGGTGTCGATGGTTTCGATGATGATAACGGGCCTCGCCGTCGTCTTCGTCGTGATGAAGTGGAACCCGATCCTTGCCTTCGTCGGCGAGGAGCACGGCATGGGCATGGACATGATCGGCAACATTTCCGGTCTGGCGCTGTTCATGGGATGCATCGTCTGTTTCCCGGCAGTCTGGATCATGCGGAACATCGGCGTCAAGTTCACGCTTGCGTTGGCCATGGTCATCACGGTCGTCGGTTCTGCGGCGAGCTTGTTCACCGCTGACGCAGCCGGTTTTCTTGTTGCGCGTGTTGTCGAGGGCACCGGCATGGGCATGCTGGCCGCATGCGGGCCCAATATCGTGCCGCGCCTGTTTCCGCTGCAGAAAATGGGCCTTGCCATGGGGGTGTGGTCGCAGTGGACCGTTGCGGGGCTCGTGGTTGCGGTGCTTGCCTCCCCCATC